>JAISEH010000024.1 GCA_031264205.1 Candidatus Margulisiibacteriota bacterium | reverse complement strand
TTCCACGCACGACGAAAAAGTTATCAAACATCTGCGCCGCAAAATCAAGCTGGCCGACGGGCAAGTCGCCAGCGACGAGAGCATTTAAAATGCCGTTGTTCAAACTCGCTCTACGCAATCTCCTCGGCGGCGGGCTGCGCACCTGGCTCAACGCGTTTATTTTGTCCGTGTCTTTTGTCATCATCATCGGCTGTCAGGGCTTGTACAAAGGCATGGCGCAGCAAATGGAGCGTCTCGCCATTGATAGTTATTACGGCGGCGGACAATACTGGCAGGCCAATTATGATCCGTTTGACACGCTGACTCTGGATGACGCGCACGGCCGTCTGCCGGACACTTTGCAAAAAATGAGCGCCGCCGGACAGGCTGTGCCGGTGCTCAAAAGGCAGGCTACTCTGTACGCGCAAAACCGCGTCCTCAATATCACGCTCAACGGCATCAAAACAGAGCAAACGCTTATTGATATTCCGACCGCCAAACTGCGCGATACCGGCCATGCTATACCGGCTATTATCGGCGACGCCATGGCCAAAAGCGCCGGTCTCCGGCAGGGCGACACCGCAGTATTGCGCTGGCGCAACGCGCACGGCACTTTTGACGCAAATGAGATTTACATCGCGGCGATAATGAACACGCATGTGGGCGTCATCGATCAGGGACAGGTCTGGATAGAGCTGGGTACCTTGCAAGAAATAACTGCCCTGCCAGACGCGGCCACGCTGGTCATCACCGCCAAAGACAGTGTGCCGCCGCACGGCGTGGATACTGAAAATTGGTCTTTTAAAGATCAGGATTTTCTACTGACTGACGAACGCAACATGATGGCTTCGGAGTACATAGAAGGCGGCATTCTGTACGTGGTGTTTTTATTTTTGGCCATGCTGGGGATTTTTGATACGCAAATACTGGCCATTTACCACCGCGTCAAAGAAATGGGCACAATGCTGGCGCTCGGCATCACCAAAAACGACCTTATCTGGATTTTTACGCTGGAAGGCGCGCTGCATTCTGTACTGGCCGCCGGGCTAGCTTTTATTTACGGCACGCCGTTTTTGGTCTGGTTCGGCAAAGTCGGTTTCAGCATGGCGGATATGGATCAGCTTGGCATAGCGATAGGCGATACGATTTATCCGGTTTTCACACCGGGTATTATTGCCGGCACGGCTATTTTGATTTTCGCGCTGACGGCTCTGGTCAGCTATCTGCCCTGCCGCCGCATTGCCAAACTCACGCCGACAGACGCGCTGCGGGGGAAAATCGCATGATCAAATTTCTGCTCAAAGGTTTATTGCGCGACCGCTCGCGGTCTTTTTTTCCGGTGCTGACTGTGGCTTTCGGCGTGTTTCTGATAGTTTTTCTGGACGCTTTTTTTAACGGCGCGCTGACCAATATGTACAACGCTACGGCGCATCATCAGACCGGCCATGTGAAAATTATGACGCAGGCTTACGCCGCGGAAGCCGAGCAGTCGCCCAATGAATTGGCCTTGCTGGATCTGGCGGACTGGCTGGCCAGACTGCGCGCGGAATATCCCGAAATTATCTGGACGCCGCGTGTCAATTTTGGCGGATTGATCGATATTCCCGACCAAAACGGTGAGACGCGGATACAGGGACCGGCGGCCGGTCTGGCGGTGGATTTAAGCGCCGGCAGTCCGGAAATCGGTTTTCTCAATCTGGAAAAATCTCTGGTGCGCGGCCGCCTGCCGGAAAAAGCCGGCGAGATACTGCTGGCCGAAGATTTTGCGCGGAGATTGCAGGTCTCGCCCAATGACACGGTCACGCTGATCGGCTCGACGATGCATGGCAGCATGGCGGTCAATAATTTTACGCTGGCCGGCACAGTGCGTTTTGGCATGGCGGCTATGGACCGCGGCGCGATCATTGTAGACTTGCGCGATGTGCAGAACGCGCTGGATATGCAGGATGCCGCCGGTGTGTTGCTGGGTTTTTTTGCGGACGACGCTTACAACAATCAAAAAGCCGAAACATTAAAAACCGCTTTTAACGCGCAATATCAAAATACCGCGGATGAATTCAGTCCGGTGATGTGCACACTGGTCGAGGACAGCGGCCTGGGCAGTTATTTTGCAATGGCCAGCTCCGCGATGTTTATTATTGCGCTGATTTTTGTCGCGGTGATGGCATTGGTCTTGTGGAACGCCGGACTCATCGGCGGACTGCGGCGTTACGGCGAGATGGGCGTGCGGCTGGCGATCGGCGAAAGCAAAATCCATATTTATCTCAGCATGTTGGGCGAAGCGGTGTTAATCGGTCTCGGCGGCTCAATTATCGGCACCTTGGGCGGTGTCTTGCTGGGTTATTGGCTGCAATATCACGGCCTGGATTACGGCGCGATGTTCAAAGACTCCAGCATGATGGTCGAGAATGTTTTCCGCGCGCAGGTAACGCCGAGCAGTTGCATCGTCGGCTTTATTCCGGGCGTGCTGGCAACTCTTATCGGCAACGCGCTGGCGGGCTTAGGCATTTTTAAGCGGCAGACCGCACAGCTGTTTAAAGAATTGGAAAATTAAAAAGGAGAAATCATGCTGAAAAAAATAATTTTAGGGATATGCGCGCTCAGCGTTGTGCTTGGCGCGGTAACGCCAATAGCGGAGGAAAGCATTGCTTCTCCTGCCGCCGTAGCCAAACCCGCTCCGCAAACCGCCACGGAAATATTGCAGCGCATCGATGACAATCGCCTGTCCGACGGCAAAATCGCCGTGATGAGCATGACCATACACGGACGGCGCGGCGACCGCACGATCAGCGCCAAAAGCTGGCAACGCAATATTCAAGATTCTTTCACCGAGTACCTCGCCCCGGCGCGTGAAAAAGGCACGAAAATGCTTAAACTCGGCGATCAGCTCTGGACTTACGCGCCGGACACCGACCGGACTATATTGATCAGCGGCCATCTGCTACGCCAGTCGGTCATGGGCTCGGATCTGTCTTATGAAGACATGATGGAAGACCCCGTGCTGGCCAATAATTACAACGCCGCTATTTCCGGCGAGGAAATTTTGAACGGCCGGCCGGCCTGGGTTTTGGAATTGACCGCCAAAAAAGACGACATCGCTTACGCCAAACGCCAGCTCTGGGTCGATCGGGAAAGATTTATCGCGCTCAAAGAAAATCTGTACGCCAAAAGCGGCGCCTTGCTGAAAACGCTCGACGTAAACGCGGTGATGCAGGTCGACGGGCGCTGGCTCGCCAAGTCCATGATTTACAAAGACGCGCTGAAAAAAGACGGCGACGGCACGAGTGTGGTCATCGAATCTCTGGAATTCAACGACAATTTGCCGGAGACTTTATTTTCCAAAGCCAGTTTACGTAAATAAATATTTACTTCTCGGCTACAATAAAGCAGAGCGAATATCTTTGCCCACTGTAGTAGATGCGTTACATGCAACGCATCTACTATGCCTCAATAATATCGTTTTTATGAATTTCCAAGACTTTAGCCAGATTTCCGGCAATGAGATGCATTGTCTTATCCGCCAGACTGCCAACTAGCTTGCCAAGTAAACTTTTTTCAACAGTAACAATTTTCTCGGTCATAACATAACTTGTTTTTTTAAGTCCGTTTTCAGAGCTCGGATCAATTTTAACTCTTGTTGGAATATTGCTTGATTCAAAAGATGTAAGCAGGCAAAGAACTACGGAATCAAAATCATTCTCAAAACTCGCCTGAACAATCACCACAGGACGGGCTTTTGAGGCATAATTGCTATCTTTTAAAGTCCAAATCTCACCGCGTTTCACGCAATGTCCTTTCGGCATAATGGTTCGCAAAATCCAAAGCTTCGCGTTCATTCCCAAACGGTTCTGTATTATCCTGCCCGGCCCAAGAAGTTTGTAAATAACCAGGGTGCTTCAAAAGAAACACAAAAGAAAACACGCTCTCTCGCTGGGCCGGAGAAAGACTTTCAATCTCTTTGAATAACTTATCGATCGGCATGTCCAACTTCCTCTTCAATAATTATATCACATTACCATACTCCTTCCACGCCTTACGGCAACGGCGGTGAATTTTAAAGCCGATTTGGATTTGACACAGCCGCGCCGCGCCTCGTAAAATCAAAACAGTGTAAAAAACAAAGGAGGTTACGCGTAAGTAGCGGTTATGCTGTTCGTCTTAAAATAAACGTTTCTGAAAACCAAAGTTTTCGGAAAGAAAGGGCAGTAAACATGGATCTAAGAAAAGTAATTTTGGGCACGGGAATACTGGCGGCGGCGGCTCTAGCCGGCGTGCTGGACACCAACGATGTGAAATTGAATTCGACTCTGGGCTTGGGCGCCAATCCGGCGGCTATAGCGGTCAATCAAGAACGCAAAGTCGAGGGCGGCGCAATAGTTCTCAATCAGCTCAGTCAGAGCAATCAGGTAAAAGAGGCTAACATCAAGAACCCTCTTACCGGAGCTGATACTATAAGTCTTTACAACGGCAAAAACGTAAATTCATCAAGCTTTAATGATTCCACAAAGTTTTTGTCCTACACAGACACTTTCGCCGGCAACTGGTTCGCCATTCGTTATAGATACGAGAGCAATTTGTATCCAAATTTTACGGCTAACATAGCTTACTTCAACGCTGCTGCACAATCTTCTTACGGAAATAAAGACGCTAAAGGTGATATGTATCGCAAAGATGCCACGGAAACAACATCTTTGGTCTGGGGCAGAGAATTAATAAAAGGCTTGAACACCGGCGTGGAACTAGCCTCAAATGTTTACACGTTGGATGACAATCGTTCATACAATAAAGTCGCTGAAGCATTGCCAATTCTTTCTTTAACAGATAGCAAAGCATACGCGCAGTCTCAGCCGTATTACACGCTGACACTAGGCGGCATTTACGATGTGGCCAGTGATCAAAAAATTTCTCTGGCGCATAAATTCAGCCACGAGAGAGATACGCATACCGGCGACGGCAATAAAAATACTGTCGGCACGGACTATGTGGAAACTTTGCCCGCTGAAACCGGTCTGGCTTATATTTACCGCGTGAATGACGCGCTGGAATTGGCCGGCGTGTTCAAGACTTTTTGGGGATTGACCTATGAGAAAACTACGAAAACTGACGGCGGTGGCGAGTCTACAGAATCAGTTTTCATTGCTCCGGTAAATTCTTACGGCTTTGCCGCCAGCTATAAAGTTACCAATGAATGGGAATTGCAGGGTTACGGTAATTTCCTGCGCAACTACAAAAATAGTCTGGCCAGCGGTCCGACCGGCAAGGAAGAAAAAGGCTACGATGTAACGCAGCTCGGCGCCAATGTGCAATACAGCCCGTCTTTCCTGAACGGCGGCACAATATTGCTGGGCAGCTATATGACCAGATTGGTGAATGAAGATCCCAATGTGGGCACTGTGTTCGACATCACCAACACTTCGTTGTCCTACTCGCACGCTTTCTAAGATCGAGCGAGAGAGTGTAAATCAAAAGGGCTGTCTCACGACAGCCCTTTTTTTATCATGCCACTTTTTTTAATTCCGCGGCGTCAAGCTCCGGCATTGATTTCCTCCTCGCTCACCACGCCTTGCCGGATCCAAAAAGCCTTGATAGTCGGCGGCTCCAGCAACGAATAGATCACATACAAAATATTGGGATCATAGGCCAGACGAATATCCTCCGGCGAAGGTCGCGCCGGACTGGCCGGATGCGTATGCGCCACGGCAAGGATTTGCAAGCCGCTCTGCCGCGCTTCTTTGACCACCGCAAATTGCTCTTGCGGATCGAGCGTAAAATGCTCCGCGCTCTGGTCAACATTGGTCATCGGAAAGTATTTGGTCGCCACGCCGTCCCTTCCGGCCAGATAGCCACAGGCTTCCAGCGGCGCTTCGGCAAAACCGTGCGCGTAAATTTCTTCAACTAATTTACGACCAATAGTCAACATAGTCAGCCTCCGGATTTCAGGTCACAAACCGGTTGTTCTGCGTCTTCAAGTTTTGTAATGGACGGATGTTTGCCGCAAAGCGGACAATTATCGCTGCGTCTGATTTTGACCGCGCGGAAATTCATCGTCAGCGCGTCAAAAATCAAAAGCCTGTTCGTCAATAATTCGCCAACGCCGGTCAAATATTTCAAGGCTTCCGCCGCTTGAATAGTGCCCAGCATACCGGCCACCGCGCCCAGTACTCCGGCCTGCGCACAAGTCGGCACTAGATTTTTGGGCGGCGGCGCGTCGAAAACGCAGCGGTAACAGGCCGTGCCCGGCAAATGCGTCATGGTCTGGCCGTCAAAACGCAATATGCCGCCGTGCGAAAAAGGCTTGCCGGCCAGCACGCAAGCGTCGTTGATTAAAAATTTAGCCGGAAAATTATCCGTGGCGTCAATAATAAAATCATAGTCCTTAATCAAATCGTTTATGTTGTGCGCCAGCGCCAGGGTGTGATAGGCATTTACTTTAACCTCAGGATTGATCTGCGCGATTTTTTCCTGCGCGGAAATAACTTTGGGCTTGCCGATGTCCGGCGTAAAATGAATGACCTGTCTTTGCAAATTGGTGCGGTCAACCACATCGCCGTCGACCAAACCGATAGTTCCCACGCCGGCCGCCGCCAGATAGAGAGCCGCCGGCGCGCCCAAACCGCCGGCGCCGACAATCAGCACTTTGCCGGCACAGATTTTTTCCTGCCCTTCAATGCCGACGTTTTTCAAAATGATATGCCGGCTGTAACGTTCGAGCTGCTCGTCCGTAAAACTCATGCCGCCTCCAGAGCCTGCTGTAAATCTTCCTGCAAATCCGCCAAATCTTCAATACCGACCGCCAGCCGGATCAGAGTTTCCGGCACGCCCATTGCGGCTTTTTGTTCCGCGGTATATTCGCTAAAAATCGTCGAAGCCGGATGAATGATCAGAGTTTTGTTGTCATTGAGATTGGTGGCGCGGCGGATCAACTGCAGGCGGTTCAGAAATTGGAAACATTTTTCATGGCTGTCCAGCTCAAAAGTCAACAGCGCGCCGACGCCATTAGGAAATTGTTTTTGCGCCAGCGCAAAAGACGGCGAATCCGCCAGCCCGGGATAATTGACCTTGCGCACCTGTGGCCGCGTCTGTAAAAATCTCGCCAGAGCCAGCGTGTTGGCGCAGGACAGTCCGGCGCGCAAGACCAGAGTTTCCAGACCCAGACTTTGCAGATAAGCGTTGTGTGGCGAGAGAATATTGCCGAGATCGCGGCAGACGCGCGTTTTCAAAACATGGAGCAGCGCGTAGTGGCCAAATTTTTTGGCCTGCTCCGCCAGATGCGGATTGTCATGATAGTCGTAAGCGCCATAATCCAAAATCAAACCGCCCAGCGAGGTCGCGCCGCCGGAAATATATTTGGTGCTGGACAAAACTTCCAGATGCACGCCAAATTTTGGCGTGTCAAAAAGATACGGCGGAGTCAAAGTCGTGTCTGCGATCAACAAAATCTTTTTTCGCCTGGCGATCTCCGCCAGACCGGCGATATCCGCCACTTCCAGCTGCGGATTGGTGATAGTTTCCAAAAATATCGCGCGCGTTTTTTCATTGATGACGTTTTCGGTTTGTCGCAAGTCGGTCAGGTCGGTGTAAATAGTTTCCAATCCCCATTGTTTCAAGGTGGCGGAAAACAAAGAATAAGTGTTACCAAAAATATGCCGTGTCGTAACGATATTGTCGCCCTGTCCGGCAATAGTCAGGAACAGCGTGGACAGCGCCGCCATGCCGGAAGCCGTGGCAACCACGCCCGACGCGCCGGAAAAATTTTTAATTTTTTGCTCAAAATGCTCGACAGTAGGATTGGAGATGCGCGAGTAAGTGTGCGCCGGTTTGTATCCGCGGAAAGACGCTGCCAAATCCTCGGCGGTGTCCGCCGCAAAAGCCACGCTGTCATAGATCGGCATGTGCAGAGCGTTGTGCGCGTCTTTTTTTAAGAATTTGGCGTGAATGCTTTTAGTCGTAAATCCGCTCATCGTCCGCTCCGCCGCCCATGAAATAAAGAAAATCCACCGCGTCGTTTTCTTTGAGCGGTGTGGCGGCAAAATCCGCGCGCCGGACAAATTCGCCGTTGAGCTGCACAGACACCATTTCGGGGGCTTCGACTTTTTTGACCGCCAGAAGTTCCACCACAGTCAGAGTGTCTTGTTTTATTTTTTCCGTCGAGCCGTTGATAATTAAATCCATTTTTTGTTCCTAATTATACTAATTAGATTGTATTAGTAGTATTAAAGAGTATATTATGGCTCTCAAGGAATGTCAACCATTTTCAAATCGCGCCGCCCTCATCCACATAATCCTCGCGCAGCACGCGGACGCGCTCCAGTTTATCTATTTGCGTTACCCGTGAATTGTGCACGGTGATTTGAATAGTGCCGTAACGCAGTTCGGACAAGACTTGCGCGATCTTTTTTAGAACTTTGTCTTCATGAGATTTAGTCGCCTCTTTCGCCACCATTTGCGCCTCCTATAATATACTATTCATATCATATTAGTATGATATAGGGAAAAGATCAAGTCCTCTTGACAAATTATTTTTTCGCAATATAATAGTTGAATGAGTGTTCAATCATTCAATCATACCAATGACGCGGTTTGTGATTGCTGCGTCATTCACAAAAAGCTGGTCAATCAAGTGCGTCGGTCGATGCCAGATGAAAACTCTTTGTTAGAGTTGGCTGACCTACTCAAAGTCTTCGGCGACTCCACGCGCATCAGGATCATCAGCGCCCTGCTCCACGCCGAGCTGTGTGTCTGCGATATCGCCGCGCTGCTCGACATGACCAAATCGGCGATCTCACATCAATTGAGGGCTTTGCGCCAGACCAAATTGGTCAAGCATCGCAAAGCCGGCAAAATAGTTTATTACTCTTTGGACGATGAGCATGTCAGCGCCATTTTCAAACTGGGACTGGCGCATGTTAATGAAAGGAAATAATCATGTGCGAGAATTGCGCGTGTGACGCTAAAAAACCGGAAAAATCCGCCAAGCTGAAATTTTTTTGCCTGTTCAGCGGCGCGGTATTTTTTCTGGCCGGATTGTTTCTTCAGTTGGATGCGACCGCGCGCCTGCTGGTGTTTCTGGCCAGCTACATTTTGATCGGCGGCGAGGTCGTCTGGCAGGCCATTAAGAATATTCCGCGCGGCCATATTTTTGACGAAAATTTTTTGATGAGTCTGGCCAGCATCGGGGCTTTCGCGATCGGCGAATATCCCGAAGCCGCGGCGGTCATGCTTTTTTATCAGATCGGCGAGAGTTTTCAGGAACGGGCGGTCGCGCGCTCGCGGCAGGCCATTACCTCATTGATGGACATCCGGCCGGATTTTGCCGTGCTGCCCGGCGGAGAAAAAGTTGATCCGGCCGGCGTCAAGGTCGGCGAAATCATTATTGTCCGTCCGGGCGAAAAAATTCCACTGGACGGCACTGTAATAGAAGGAAATTCCGCGCTGGATATGACCGCGCTCACTGGCGAGTCCCTGCCCCGTGCAGTGTCCGCCGGCAGCGAGGTTTTGTCCGGCTCGGTCAATCAAAGCGGCTTGCTGACCATACGCGTGGACAAAGTTTTCGGCGAATCCACGGTCAGCAAAATTTTACGTCTGGTGGAAAACGCCGAACAAAAAAAAGCGCCGGTGGAAAATTTCATCACCAAATTTGCGCGTTATTACACGCCGGCCGTGGTTGGCGCGGCCGTGCTGCTGGCTGTCCTGCCGCCGCTGCTGATCAGCGGAGCGGTGTTCACCGACTGGCTGTACCGCGCGCTGACTTTTTTGGTCGTGTCTTGCCCTTGCGCGCTGGTTGTTTCTATACCGCTGTCGTTTTTTGCCGGCATCGGCACGGCTTCGCAAAACGGCATTTTGATCAAAGGCGGCAATTATCTCGACGCGCTCAACAACGCTTCGATTGTGGTGTTCGACAAAACCGGCACTTTGACCAGGGGCGTTTTTTCCGTCACGCAAATCCTGCCGGCGGAGGGCTGGACTGCGGAAAAACTGCTGGAAGTCGCCGCGCACGCCGAGCTGCACTCCAATCACCCGATCGCTGTTTCGATACGCCAGGCTTACGGGAAAAATTTAGACAGCGCCCACCTGACGCAGTACACGGAAATTGCCGGACAGGGTATCAAAATAAAATTTGACGGAAAAACTGTGCTGGCCGGCAACGCCAAAATGTTCGCGGCGGAAAAAGTGTCCCTGCCGGACAGCGCGTTTTCCGGCCAGCCGGACGGCACAGTTATTTATCTGGCCGTAGACCAAAAATTGGCCGGAACTATAGTCATCGCGGACGCCATAAAACCGGACAGCAGACAGGCCGTCGCGGAACTAAATAAACTCGGCATTCAAAACATCATAATGTTGACCGGCGACAATAAAAACAGCGCGGAGAAAATCGCCACCGCGCTCGGCATAACAAAAGTCTACGCGGAATTATTGCCGCAGGAAAAAGTTGAGCGTCTGGAAGCGCTGTCCCAAAGCGGCGGCCAGACGATTTTTGTCGGCGACGGCATCAACGACGCGCCGGTGCTGGCCGCCAGCGATGTGGGTGTGGCGATGGGTGGCGTGGGTTCGGACGCGGCGATCGAAGCGGCGGATATTGTTTTGATGACCGATGAGCCGTCCAAATTGCCTACGGCCCTGCGCATCGCGCGGGCTACGCGGCGCATAGTCTGGCAAAATATTATTTTCGCGCTAGGCGTCAAAGCGGCAATTTTAATCTTGAGCGCGCTGGGACAGGCCGGCATGTGGTTCGCGGTCTTTGGCGACGTCGGTGTGTGTTTTCTGGCGATCTTAAACGCTCTGCGCATCATGCTCGTAAAACCTCTATAGTCATGCTATAATCCCCCAGTTTTTTGAGCTAAAATTTTAAAAATCAAAGGAGAAAAATTATGTGCCAGGCAACAACAATAGTAGAGATCAAAGGCCGCGAGGTGCTGGATAGCCGCGGTAATCCCACTGTGGAGGTCGAGG
>JAISEH010000002.1 GCA_031264205.1 Candidatus Margulisiibacteriota bacterium | reverse complement strand
CGGAAAACTGGCCGAAAATTTCCCAGACGCTCGGCGTGAAAGTCATACACATCAGCGAGCGCGACACGCAGGTCATCGACAAGCCCAAACAGCTCAATGAATTTGTGAACACCTGGAGCATCGAAGGTTTTTACGAAGAAAGTATCGCGCCGGCGGAGCTGGGCTGGGGCACGCACGAGCTGGCTCTGCCGCCGCACGCGCTGACGCACAGCTATGGCCCGCAAAATCAGATCTGCCTCGCGCGCATGGGCGTGAAAACCAAAGTGCGCAGCTGGGTGCCCTGCGGCGAGATCACTGGTATGGTCATCCGCCACGGCGAGGCTTTTTCGATCTCGGATTATTTAACTGTGTGGAACGGCGCCGAGCCGGTGTACCGCCCGACCGTGCATTATGCTTACTGCCCTTGCGATGGCGCACAGCTTTCTATCGCCGAGCTGGAAATGCGGCAGTTCAAAATACAGGAGAAACAGCGGCTTTTGGCGGACGAAATTATCGACGGACGCGACGAGCTGGGCGTGCTGCTTATGGGGCACGATTTCAAATCCTGGTGGACCGGCAGTCTGCTGGACATTCACACCGCGCGCAAACTCGCGCCGCATCAAAATGCCACCACTTTGCAAGTCGCCTGTTCGGTGCTGGGCACGCTTTTCTGGCTGATCCGCAATCCGCAGGAAGGCGTGAAAAATCCCGATCAGCTGCCCTACAAAGAAGTGCTGGAAGTTGCCAAGCCCTATCTCGGCGAATTTGTCTCTCTGCCGTCGAACTGGGATCCGACCCAAAACCGCCGCGATATCGACATGTTCAATAAATATCGCCAGCAGCCGCGGCGCATTGACGAAAGTTTGATGTGGCAGTTTAATACGTTCTTGGTGGAATAAAAAACCGCAGGAGGCAGATAATTGGCACACGAGGAACCTGAGGGCGCGGAGATCCGCCAGCCCAGTATCAAAGCGCCGAAAACCCGTGAAGGCATCGAGTCGCTAATCCGCAAATTAGTCAAAGAGCACAACACCCCTTTATTACTTATTTTAAAAAGCGTTTTAAGCAAACAATTTTATTGTTTCAAAAAAAAGCTGCCCAACATCGAGCCGTTTTACGCGATCAAGTCCAATCCCAACGCGCAGGTTTTGAAACATTTTGTCAGTCTGGGCTGCGCATTCGACGTGGCCAGCGCCAAAGAGATCGAGTGGGTTTTGCGCGCCGGCGCCAAGCCGCGCAATATCGTTTTTGCCAACACCATAAAATCCGAAGCTGATCTGCAATACGCGCACTGCCACAAAATCGATTTGCTGACTTTTGACAACGAGCTGGAATTATATAAAATCGCCAAATTTTGTCCCAAGGCCAGAGTGGTCTTGCGCATCAAGGTCGCCAATATCGGCAGCGTGGTGCAACTTTCGCTCAAATTCGGCGCCGATCCGGAGCAGGCGACTTATTTGCTGAAAAAAGCGCGGTCGCTGGGTCTGCACCCGGAAGGCGTCAGTTTTCACGTCGGCTCGCAATGCACGAATATCAACAATTATATTCAAGCTCTGGAAGTGTCCGCCAAGATTTTTGTGGAAGCGGAAAACACCGGCATTTATCTCAAACTGCTGGATATCGGCGGCGGTTTTCCGATCAAACATTTTGACGACGAGGACGGCACAGTTTTTGAAAAAATGGCCAGCACTTTGCGCAAAGAAATCAAGCGGCTTTTCAAAGGTTACGACAAACTGCGCATCATCGCCGAGCCAGGGCGGTTTTTTTGCGGACCGGCCGGCATACTTATCACGCAGGTCGTCGGCAAAGCTTTCCGCGACAACAAATATTATTACTATATCAATGACGGCGTGTATCAGGATTTTTCCGGCGTGATTTTTGACCATTGCAAATATGAATTCAAAACGCTGAAACGCGGACCGAAACTGCTCTGCACCATCGCCGGACCGACCTGCGACTCACTGGACATTATTTCGCTGACCGAGGAATTGCCGGAGCTGGACATCGGCAACGTCATTTATGTCAAAAACATCGGGGCCTATTCTTGCGCCAGCGCCGTGCCGACCTTTAACGGCTTTGCGCCTGCTAAAATTTTAGTTGTCTAGTTAATGAAAAAACTTGTTTTAGTAATTTTACTCAGCGCGCTCTTGCTGAGCGGCTGCGGGATCAATCCGGTCACCGGCGGCTACACGCTCAATTTTTACTCCGACACGCAGGAATATCAAATGGGCGAGGAGTATCATCCGCAGCTCGTCGCGCAGTATGGCGAATATGCAGATCAAAATTTACGCAATTACGTGCAGGACATCGTGAATCGTCTGGGCGATGTGTCGCACCGGCCGGATCTGGATTATCGCGTGACTTTGCTGGACACGCCGGAGATCAATGCTTTTGCCATATCGGGCGGCCGTGTTTATGTCTGTCGCGGTTTGTTGATCTATATCAATTCCGAAGCGGAATTGGCCGGCGTCATGGGGCACGAGATCGGCCATGTCACCGCCAAACACAGCGTGCAGCAAATGTCCAAACAGCAGGGGCTTGATTTTGGCCTGTTGCTCGGCGCGTTATTTCTGGCCAAAGACAGCGAACAAAACGCGCAAAATTTCCTCAATCTCGGCGGCACGGTTTCCAATCTGGCCATGCTTTCCTACAGCCGTGAAGACGAAATGGCGGCCGACCGGCTGGGCGTCGAGTACGCGCACAAAGCCGGTTTTAGTCCGCTGGGCGTCGGCCAGGTGATGAAAATGTTCGAGAGAATGAGCGGCAAACAAAGCGAATTTAACCTTATACTTTCCTCGCATCCCGCTTCGGAAACGCGCAGTAAGCAGGCGCGTATCGAAGTAAACAAGCTGGCCGAAAATCAAAACATCAATCGCGAATTGGACCGCGACGTCTATCTGGGAAAAATCAAAAACATTATTACCGGCCGCAATCCCGAGCGCGGCGTCGTCAACAATGGAAATTTTTACAGCACGCGGCATCAGCTGGCGTTCAATGGCGGCAGCGGTAAATTCAGTTTGGACAACGGCTATTTAATGGCCTGGCAAAATCCGCAGCAAACCGCGGCGGTATATCTTGAGATGCTGGAGATGAATAATAATCCTGAAAAAACCAAGACCACGCAGATGGAAAAAAACCTGGGTACTACCGCGCACACTGTCGCCGGCCGCAACTGGAACAACAGCCGTGGTAATATCTATATTTATTTGGCGCAGGCTAAAGACGGTCGTTATCAAGTAAGTCAGTATTTTAATATTTACCGCGGCAAAATGCTCTGCCTCACGGTCATGGAAAAATTGTCCGGACAACAGACCACGCTGGCCAATCTCGACTCCGCGTTGCAAAACTTGCGGCCGCTCTCCGCCACCGAAGCCGAACAACTCAAACCGCCACGTCTGGAAATCTACACGGCGCGCGCTGGCGACACCTGGGAAAGTCTGTCCCAAACTTATTTTTCCCCAGCCGAAGCGCAAAGACTGGCGTGGTTCAATGGCTGCGAGTTAACCGATAGCCTGCCGGAAAAAATTAAGTTAGGATTATTTTAATTTTATGCCACGTCAAGGAAATGAAACCAGTTGTCTTTTTGGCCCCGTCAACTCGCGGCGGCTGGGACGCAGTCTGGGCATTGATCTCGTCAAATTCAAAACCTGTACTCTGAATTGCGTGTTTTGCGAATGCGGCCGGACTACGCAGCTGAGCGTCAAGCGGCAGGTGTTTGTTCCCACTGAAAAAGTTTTAAAAGAGCTGAATGTTTTTTTAAACGGCGGCGACACGCAGCCGCCGGAAATATTGACTTTTTCCGGCGGCGGAGAGCCGACACTGGCCGCCAATCTCGGCGAAATCATCGCGGCGCTCAAAACAAATTATCCGCAATACAAACTTTGTCTATTGACCAATTCTACTCTGCTTTCCGATAGCCAAGTACGCGCGGAAATAAAGCCGGTCGATATTATCATACCCTCACTCAACGCCGTCTCGCCGGCGGTTTTTCAAAAAATCAATCGGCCGGCCGCCGGCATCACACCGGAAAAAATCTTGAGCGGCTTGCTCGATCTACGGCGGGAGTACACCGGCCAATTATTGCTGGAAATTTTTATCGTGCCGGGGATCAACGACACGCCACAGGAACTCGCCTTACTGCGCGAAGCCGCCGCGTTGCTCAAACCGGACGGCGTACAGTTAAATTCTCTCGACCGCGCTGGTTCGGAAGATTGGGTCCAGCCGGTGTCAGCGGAGAACATGCAAAAAATCAAAGAAATATTCAAAGATTTTAATACGAATTATTATCTAAAGCGGTAAGACTAATTATCCAAAACTTTACCTCGACTCCACACACTGGCAGGCTCGCAGTCGATATCTACATTATATTAAGCGATTTTTATGATGTAGATCACCGTGTAATAACTGGGTAAAATAGAAAAAGGACTGCCGCTGCCTACGCTTGTTATGGTATGAGTGTGAGCTGGTACTTCGCTAATGCTTTCTGTTCCTGTTCTTTTTGATTGACCATAAGATGTATATGTGGCAAATGCGGTATTTCCTGACGCATCACCACTATTATAACCACCAATGTATTTGTTCTCTAATGATACATTATTTTGATATTGATAGCCGCTTACACCGCTATCTTCTTTCCAACCCACTACAGTTAAATTGGGTCTGTGTTTCCCCTCTTGATCTGTTTTTCCGCCATGGTCATGCGCTGGCAAATTTTCTGTCTTGAGAGTTACGCTGTCCGCGCCGCCTGTTCCGCCAGCCGGATAAGCCGCACCGCACAGGAACTTGCCAACCAGATTGGGCGTGTCGCTGCCGGGGGCGCCGTCGCATACTTTCCACATGTTTTTAAAAGCTGAGTCTTTAGCATCCCAAGCTGCCGCGCTGAAAGTCAGTATCGTGCCTGTCGGGAAAAAACTTAAATTCGCAAAATAATCATCATAAGTAGACACTTTGCTAGCGGTAATGCCGCTGTTCAGCGCGCTCTGTTGAGTAGTGGTCATTTTGTCCTGTTTCGCGTCGCTTACGGCATACACCTGCGCTTCGGTGGCAAATTTTGTTCCGGTATTAGTAACCGCATCCGTTTTAGCCACACCCAGTAATGGCTCAGCCGCCGCGGTCGTCGTGCCAAAAGTTTTAACGCCGGTTATCGTTTCCGTTCCAGCTTTGTGCAAAGCTCCGCTGTCTTTAGCATTCAAACCATCATATACCGCTTTGGATGAAGGATATTCTGTAGAATCATTATTTATAGTATCTTTTTTATTTGCCACCTTTTCTTTGGTATTCAGCGCCGCGGTCATGCCTGCTGCGGAAAGCTGTTCGCCTTTTTTAATGAAATACGGCTCACCCGCAAAACTGTCTGTGTAATTGTTAGCCATAAATATCCCCCTTGTCATCTAACTGCGTATCCAAATGGAAACGCTATAGTAAGTAGTGTACCATAAAATAAAACGATGTCAAGTGACAACGTAAATATAAAAAACGACTTTGGACTTCCTTATGATGCTAAAGATATTGGCAGATATATAAATAAATTGCGCAGAGGACGCAAATTGAGCATGTATCAACTGGCTTTAGACGCAGGCGTTACCAGAGCGGTGTTGATGCGCATCGAAAAAGGCGAGCGTGAGCCGCGCCTCAACACTTTATTTAAAATTATTGATGGTTTAGAAATGCGTCCCGCAGAATTTTTTATGGTATTTAATTAAGTTGTAATAAAACCAATGTTTCCACATGCGTAGTTTGTGGAAAAAAATCGTATGGAATAATTTCCCGCACTTTATAAACCGAAGCAAGTGGTTTTAAATCCCGCGCCAGAGAAGTCGGATTGCAGGAAAGATAAATTACTTTTTGCGGTCTGATCTCTAAAATTTTGCTTACCATTTCCGCAGCCAGTCCTTTGCGCGGTGGATCGACGATGATAATCTCCGGCGCGCCGAGAGTTTCGATGCTTTGTCTCTCCGCCTGACCTTGAATAAAACGAACATTGCGCGCGCCGTTATTTTCCGCGTTGCGTTTGGCATCTTTGACGGATTGCGGCGCTTCCTCAATGCTCAATACTTGCGCGGCCTGCTCCACCACGGACAGCGCGATAGTTCCGATACCGCAGTAGGCATCGAGGATATTCGCGTTCCCCGAGCCACACCATTTTTTAATTTGCGTATACGCTTTCTCCGCCTGTGGTGTATTGACCTGCAAAAAAGTATTCAAGGAAATCTTGTACAAAAATCCGCCAATCTTTTCCGTAATAAAACCGCTGCCCAGAATATTATCAACTCTTTCCGCCAGAATTTTATTCGTCTTTTTCTGGTTGATATTGGCAACGACAGAAACGATTTTATAAGTTTGCAGTTTTTGATTTATTTCCTCGACCAGTTGTTTTAACTCGGGGCGCAGACCAAATTCGCGGCAATTCACAACCAAACCGACGAGCAATTCTTTCAGATAATCGCTCTTGCGGATGACCAAATGACGTAGAATGCCTTTGTGCATCTTTTCATCGTAAATCGGTATCTTTTTTTCTCGCGCAAAACGACGGAAACTTTCCACTACGATCAGAAAATCCGCGTGATGTATCGGACATTCCCGCACATCCACAACGTCATGACTGTTCATTTTAAAAAAACCGACCGTACTGTTTTTGCCGAAAGGCAGCTGTGCTTTGTTGCGGTAAGCCAAAATATTTTCCGACGGCACAATTTTGGCTAATGGCAAATCCAATCCAGCCAGCCGCCGCAGCGATTGCGCGGCAAAATTTTCTTTCCATTTCAACTGTGCGGCATAAGCGTAATGCTGCAAAGAACAGCCGCCGCACACGCCGAAATGCCGGCAAATTGGCCGCGTCCGGTCCGGCGACGGCTCGATTATTTTTTTTATTTTGCCCAGCAGGTAATTTTTTTTGTCAGCGATTATCTCAATCTCGGCCAGGTCATTTGGCACTAAATCAGGCACGAAAACTACGCGTCCGTCCTGCCGGACTACGCCGTCACCGTCTACTGTAAAATCCTCGCATCGGGCGGTAAATAACATGCCGGCAATTGTAGCATCGTTTTTATTTACGCGCCGGCCGCTCAAATCTCCAATGTTCTAATTCACGCGGTACACATCGTAAACATCTTTGACTTTTTTTAAGACGCCCATCAAATGCAGCAGTTGCTCCAGACCGGCGATGTCCACAAGCAAACGAATCTTACATTCGCCCTGTCCGCTCTTGCGCGCCGTGGCTTCCTGTACATTCAGCCCGCTGTCAGACACCACATTGAGAATATCTTTGAAAATGCCGACGCGGTCAAAGCCGGCAACTTCCAGCGCGGCAGAATAAGTATTTTGCGGCATGTTTTGCCAGAACACCTCGATTTTTCTTTCCTTGAGTTTACTGATATTTTTGCAGTCCGCGCGGTGCACAGTGATGCCGTAGCCCATCGTCACAAAACCGACAATCGCGTCGCCGGGCAGTGGATGACAGCAATTGGCCAGACGGATCAGCACGGAGTCCACGCCGTCCACCACCACGCCAGCGCTGTTGGCCTTGCGCGGTTTTTCAAAAATCTGTTTCGGCTCCGCGGGCGGTTTATTTTTTTCCTTGTAATTTTCCTGAAAAGTCCGCGCGACCGCACGGGAAGCCACATCGCCGTGGCCGATACCGATATAAAGATCGTCGAGATTGTGAAAATTGTAGCGTTTCAAAATTGGCGCAGTGTGTTTTTCATTATTCAAAATCAGCGCCGGATCGAGCAGCAATTCTTTAAGCGCGGCGTGCAGCATCTCGCGTCCGGTTTCCAAATGCTGCTGCTTGTTCTGTTTGGTAATCCAGCTCTTGATCTTGGTTTTGGTGCGCGGACTTTGCACAAAAGACAGCCAGTCGCTGTTCGGCTTGCCGGTTTTGCTGGTCAAAATCTCCACCACATCGCCGTTGTGCAGCGCGGAGTCCAGCGGCACGATTTTGTTATTGACTTTCGCGCCGACGCAGCGATTGCCGACTTCGGTATGTACCTGATAGGCAAAATCCACCGGCGTCGCGCCGTGGCAAAGCGAGTAAATGTCACCTTTGGGCGTGGAAACATACACTTCGTCAAAAAGAATTTCCGTTTTCAGATCGGCCATGAATTCCGCGTTGTCTTTTTTTTCCTCGGCCAGTTGGCGCAGCCAGGTCATTTTGCTAATGTAGTCTATGTCCTTTTGTTTAAGCCGTTGCCTGCCGGCTTTGCTTTTATCCGTCTGTTTGTAAAGCCAGTGCGAAGCGACGCCATATTCCGCTTGGCTGTGCATGGCAAAAGTGCGGATTTGGATTTCCACCTGCTTGCCCTCCGGACCGATGACCGTCGTGTGCAGCGACTGATAATTATTTTCCTTGGGCATGGCGATATAGT
>JAISEH010000126.1 GCA_031264205.1 Candidatus Margulisiibacteriota bacterium | reverse complement strand
TTCATCGACTTCTGTAGATTTGGGATTGGGCGTCACGCCATCAAAAACCGTATGCGTTATTTTCAGCTCGTCCAGTTGGGCGGTGAGTTTCTGTAAATAACCGTTTTTCGCCGAGGATTTGCCGGTCACGATCAAGGCGCGTTTGCCGTACGGCTTGATATATTTGCCAGCCTTGGCCAGCATCCCCCAGCCGAAAACCACCTGTACCGGCAGAGCAAATTCAAAGAAATCTAACATATCCTAATAATAGTAGGTACCAGCAAATACTGCAAGTTAGGCGATTTTCATAATATAAATCACCGTGTAATACGCTGGCGGTTCTATTTTATATGGCGCATTATTTCCAGTGTTTCCATTAACCGCTGTCTCTGCAGACACTAGATCATGCCCTGCGTAATCTTTCCAGCACCAGGCCATTGTATGAACACTACCACTTTGGTTCGCGCCTGTAACTCCTTGATAACATTTGCTATTCTTAAGTCCAGCACAGCTAGCAGCGCCATTGGCATCATAAGACATCAAAGCATGCGAATGTGGTGTTTGTGTATGCGTATGGCTTGGTAAATGTTTGATCTCTAATTTTATTTCCTGATTATTTGTACCGCCAGTCAACGCATCGCTGCTGGTACCACCGCGCAAAAACCTGCCGCGCAAGTCCGGTGTGCCGCCCGTGCCGTCACAAACCTGCCACTTGCTTTTAAATGCCGCGCTGGCGTTTGTCCAGCTGCTTACGGACATAGCCAGTATCATACCCACCGGTAGCGCTGCCGCCGCCAGCTCCTGCGCGAGAGCGTAGACCGCTTTTGATGAAGGATATTCTGTAGAACTGTCGTTTAGAGTATCCTTTTTATTCGCTACTTTTTCTTTAGTATGCAGGGCATTTCTTACGCCTTCGGCTGAAAGCGGTTTGCCGGTCTCTATATTGTAAATTACCTCTCCAACTATCCCTTTAAAATCCGTATCTGTTGTGTCTGTGTAATTATCAGCCATAAAAATTCCCCCTTATTTTTATAATTTTAACACTATATTGTATAAAGTCAACTAGATTATAAACTATAATTACAAAATATTTAATCTCTAAAATAATTCAAAAGGATAATCGAAACAATGTCTAATTTCCAGCAAATTAAAAATCAGCTCGGTAAACAGCTCAAAAATCTGCGTTTAGAACGGAATTTAACCATCGAGGTTTTAACCGGTTTGGTGGATATGGATTTTTCCAATTATGTCCATTTAGAAACCGCCAAGAAAAGCAATCCCACGCTGGAAACTTTGTGCAAATTGGCGGAGTTTTACGATGTGCCGGTCAATTGTTTTTTTCAAGACCTTAAATTCACAAAAGAACTGCCGAGCCAACGACGCTCTATCGAGAAAAAGTTATTAGCTGTTTTCCGCAATCTCAAATCCGACAGTCAAAAATACTGTCTGCAATTTCTCAGTGGGATTCGTTCAAAATAATAAACCACTTTTTTATAGCTTATCATTTTAGTATTATTAAACGTACCTATCCCTCGCCCCGCCGGCGATTTCCAGACAAAAATTTTCATAAGTCTGCCGCTCTTTGTCCGGCAGCGCGTCTTTGAGCTGCGCCAAAAATTTATAGCCTTCGGCTTTTGTGTGCTCTGGCGCAAAATCGTCCAGATATTCGCGCAGGGTGATCAGCGCGTTCATGCTGCATTTGCCTTTGATCGTGCCGGGTTTGGCCAGGCACATGAATTTCTCGCCTGTGCGTTCCATGCGGTAGCAGGCCGCGCAAAAACTAGGTATATAACCCTTGTCCACCAGCGAAGAAATTATTTCATCGAGACTGCGGTGATCGGCCACCGCGAATTGCGGATTGTCCGCTTTTTCTTTGTAGCCGCCCGGAGCGACGCTGGACTCCGCGCTGATCTGCGAAATACCGAGGTCGATCAACTCATCGCGCATTTGCGCCGTCTCGCGCGTGGACAGTATCATGCCGGTGTACGGCACGGACAGGCGCAACACAGCGACGATTTTTTTGAAATCCGCGTCGGAAACGCGGTGCGGAATATTTTGCGACAGCTCCGCGCCCAGCGCCGGCTCGATGCGCGGCACCGAAATAGTGTGCGGACCAACCCCGAAAGTTTTTTCCAGATGCTCGATGTGCATCAGCATAGCCAGAGTCTCAAAATGATAATCAAACAAGCCGTACAGTACGCCCATGCCTACATCATCAATGCCGGCCTCGAAAGCGCGGTCCAAAGCGGTGACGCGATTGTCAGGGTCGGTCTTCGTGCCTTTAACATGTACATAGCGGTAAGTCTCTTCATGATAAGTTTCCTGAAAAAGCTGAAAAGTGCCGATACCGGCTTTTTTTAATTTCCGAAAATCCTCGACCGGCAAGGGAGCGCAGTTGATATTCACGCGCTTGATCCTATGCGCGCCGGTTTGCGCGGAATAAATAGCCTCGATGCCATCCACATAGTAATCGATCAAAGATTTAGAAAAAGACGGCGTTGACTCACCGGCCACCAACAAGATACGTTTGTGGCCGCGCCGGAGCATAAACTCCACCTGCGCACGGACCTCGTCCGCCGTCAGGGCTTTGCGTTCGATGAGCTTATTGTCCGCTTTGAAAGCACAGTAACGGCAGATGTTTCGGCAAATGTTGCTGATATACAGCGGCGCGAAAAGCACCACGCGTTTGCCGTAAATTTCGTTTTTGACCCAGGCCGCCGCTTGAAAAATCTGCGTCAGAATTTCCGGCTCGTCCACGGCCAGCAAAGCCGCGGTTTCGGCCAGAGTCAGCCGTTGCAGTTGG
>JAISEH010000110.1 GCA_031264205.1 Candidatus Margulisiibacteriota bacterium | reverse complement strand
TTATTGCACAGAAAAAATCGATATATTTTGCCAAATTTCTAGATTTTTCGCCTGAATAAGCCAAAAATTTGACTTGGCAAAAAACCTGCCATTTATCCAGCGTAGAAAACAAGCGGGGGTAAAAAATGGCAGTCGCAACTAAATCCAGAAACAAAGTCGAAAAAAAAATAACTTCCTCAGAAATCCTGGAACTCAAAAAAACAGAAAAGAAAATCATCGCCAAGCTGGTCAGCGGTTCGCTGGGCGGCGGCCTCACCAAAGAAAAAAATCAGCTGGTCATGGAAAATCTGCCGCTGGCAATTTATCTGGCCAAAAAATATATTCGCAGCGATGTGGATATTCAGGACCTCGTGCAGGTCGCGGCGATCGGCCTGATCAAGGCCGTGCGAAAATACAATCCGTCGCGCAAAGTCCGGCTGTCTTACTACGCCGTGCCGACTATCGACGGCGAATTGCGCCATTATATTCGTGACAATTGCTATAGCATCCGCGTGTCGCGCAAATGCGTCGAGCTGAACGCGCGCATTCAAAAATTTCGCGAAGAGTTTATTTACCAAAACGGCCGCGAAGCCACGCGTCTGGAGATCGCCAAAAAATTTAAATTCAAATTGAAAACGCTGGACAAAATCATGCAGACAATGGGCGCGCATTATCTGACCTCGCTGGACACGCCGATCAGCCACAATAACAAAAGCGATTCGCTCCGGCTGGAAGACATGATCGGCAGTAATAATTTTGCCGAAGATTTTTCGGAAAAAGAAGATCTCCAAATCGCTCTACAGACGCTCAATCTGCGCGACCGGCAAATCATCAAGGATCATTTCGTCCGCGAGCACAGCCAGTCTGACATCGCCAAACGTTTTCGCATCACACAAGCGCAGGTGTCACGCGTGCTCAAGCGCGCCTGCCAGAAAATTTCTCTGGCGATGATTTAAAACGCCGCTTCGCTTTGTCCAAATATACCGAATGCCGTATAATGTTTTTCGCGCCGGGGAGAGGTGTCCGAGTGGTCGATGGTGCAACATTGGAAATGTTGTATACCGCAAGGTATCGCGAGTTCGAATCTCGCCCTCTCCGCTCCGCGAAGCGTGGCATGAGCGGTGGAAAAATCAGAGCTTTACTTTACCGCGTCTTTGCAGATAGCCTTTAAGGATGCGTGACAACACAACTCTGGCGTCGTCATCCAGCCGGTGAAAAACCTGCAGCAGATCAAAGTCGCTGAATTTTTTCTGTAGCTTTTCCTGCTCGCGGGCAGAGATTTTTTCCGAGCCTTTGACCCAGAAATCCAACGGCACGCCGTAAGCCGTGCTGATCCTGACCAGTGTAGTCAGGCGTGGCAGATACAGGCCAGTATAAATATTATAAAACACGCTGTAGTCTAGATCAAAAGACTCAGCCATTTTTTCCAGACTGTTGCCGTTCTCTTTACGAATCTGTTTCAACTTTTTGGAAATTAGCGTCTTTAATTCTCTTTCCAGAACAGATTCGTCCATGCAACGTTCCTTTTGCCGAATTCTAGCCATTTGCCGGAAAAATGCTTATCATTATCAAATGTGGTATATTATAGTTGACTACTATAAAATCTGCGCTATAATAACTACAACTAAAGCGGGGAGGTATTCATATGACTATAGCAACAGGCCAGTCGATGTTGGCGAGTGATATTCTCAATCTGACTTTTTTTTCCGAAAGGCGCGATACTGACTTTTAGCTCTACGGCATGGAACGCAACCAGCACAGAATTCAAAGAAATCTGGAAAGTTTGCAACACTGTCAATCATGCTGATGACCCAACCATACCAGACCTGACCAATAAATTCCTGCGCGGCGCGGACAGCTCCGGTACAGAGGGCGGCGCGGACAGCCAGGGTGTTATTTTGCAATCCACGAATCTACCCGCGCATAATCATGAAGCAACTGGATTGTCCACGAGTAGCCTCTCGGTAAGCTACGGGGGAGCACACCCACATTCAGGCAGCGGCACGGCTACAAACGAATCTCCAGCACATAGTCATACATTCTCGGGAACTACCGCAAGTGGAGAAGCACGGATAGCCACTAAACACGGTCCGGGTGCCTCTGGAGTGTTTTCGGGGACAGGTGGAAAATATGGCGAAGGCTGGAACGGCACCGGAACAGATGAATGCAGTCTGAAGTTTGCGATGACGCCTGCGGGGACAATCAGTGGCGGGACACATTCTCATACTGTTAGTGTGAGTATTTCCGAAAGCGGCTCGCACTCACATACGATCAGCGGCGGCATTACCGGTTCTACAGCCAATACCGGCGACGGCGCCGAATTCAACATCGATACAGTGCCGACGTACTTTACGGTCATATACATTATAAAAGTAGCTTAAATATTTTAAGAGCGAATGTCTTTGCCGCTCAAATCGACTGTACGCCCGCTAGGATAGTTTATTGCCGCCCGATAGAATAATACTGAAAACCCTGTTCTTTCATCTGCTCGGGGTTGTAGATATTACGCCCGTCAAAAATGACCGGACTTTTCAGCAGACTTTTGATTTTGGCAAAATCCGGCTCGCGGTACTCGCTCCACTCGGTCAGGATCAGCAGCGCGTCGGCCTTGTCCAGCGCGGCATAATTGTCGGTCTGATAATCTATCCGCGTGCCGAAAATTTTTTCCGCCTCGCGCAACGCTTCGGGATCATGCGCGCTAACTTGCGCCCCGCTTTTTAGCAACTCAGCGATAATGACGCTTGCCGGCGCTTCGCGCATGTCGTCGGTTTGCGGTTTAAAAGACAGACCCCACACCGCAAATTTCCGGCCGGACAGACTGCCGAAATGTTTTTTTACTTTTGCGGCCAAAACCTGTTTTTGTTTCTCGTTGACATTTTCCACAGCCCGCAAAAGCTCCAGAGTGTAATTGTTTTCCTGCGCCGTGCGGAGCAATGCTTTGACGTCTTTCGGAAAACAAGAGCCGCCGTAACCAATACCCGGGAACAAAAATCTTTTACCCACGCGCGGATCGGAGCCCAGCCCCTGCCGCACCATGTCAATGTCAACATTTACCAGCTCGCAAAGATTGGCCAGATCATTCATAAAAGAAATACGCGTGGCCAGCATGGCGTTGGCGGCGTATTTGGTCATCTCGGCGGAACGCGTGGACATGCGGATGATCGGCGCGCCGGTCCGCACAAACGGCGCGTAAAGAGTTTCCATGACCTTGAACGCTCTAGCGCTGTCTGTGCCGATCACGATGCGGTCCGGTTTTAGAAAATCCTCGATCGCCGCGCCTTCTTTGAGAAATTCCGGATTGGACACCACGTCAAATTCCTGCTTGGTTTCCGCGGCGATTACTTTTTTTACCTTGTCCGCAGTGCCGACCGGCACTGTGGATTTGTCTACGATCACTTTGTAGCCGTTGAGATTTTCGCCGATAGTTTTGGCCGCAGCCAGCACGTATTGCAGATCGGCCGAGCCATCCTCGCCGGACGGCGTACCCACCGAGATAAAACAAATATCCGCGCTCTGCACAGCGGCCTGAATATCAGTGGAAAAAGACAATCTTTTTTTCTCGACATTTTTCCTGACCAGCGTTTCCAGTCCGGGTTCGTAGATCGGGATCTGGCCGGACAACAGCGCGTCGATTTTTGTTTTGTTGGTGTCGACACAGACCACAGTGTTGCCCGTCTCGGCAAAACAAGTCCCATCGACCAGCCCGACATAGCCGGTGCCTATTACGCAAAGTTTCATAGGATAGTATGATACAACAAGCATGAACAGGATAAAAGACGTTCGGCAAACCGACATTTTGATCGTCGGCGCCGGCATTGCCGGGCTTTCAGCCGCGATCGCAGCGGTCAAGGGTGGGCGCGTCGTGCTGGCGCACAAAGGCTCGCCGAATATCAGCAGCACACAGCTGGCGCAGGGCGGCATCGCCGTGGTCATGGACAAAACCGACCGACCAGCCTTGCACTGCCGCGACACGCTGTACGCCGGAGCCGGACTTTGCAGCAAAAAAGCCGTGCGAATTTTGGTCAATGAAGGCATGGCGCGCGTCAAGGAAATGCTGGAAATGGGCGTATTTTTTGACCGCGACGACAGTGGATTACTGCTCGGCCAGGAAGCCGCACATTCGCGGCGGCGCATCCTGCACGCTGGCGATTCCACCGGCGCGGAAATCGAGCGCGGCCTGCGGCAATATCTGCAAAAAAATAATCAGGGTAATTTGACAATTTACTCCCCGGCACAATGTTTGCAATTATTGGTCGAGCGTGGCCGCTGCTATGGTGGGATTTTTTTACAAGACGGCCAGCAATTCGCCGTGCTGGCGCGTCAGACTATCCTGGCGACCGGCGGCTATGTGCAGATCTTTAAATACAACACCAATCTCTCCGGCTTGAGCGGCGACGGCATCGCGCTGGCTTACCGCGCCGGAGCGCAAATCCGCGATATGGAATTTGTGCAGTTTCATCCGACCTCGCTTTACGATCCGCGTCCGCATGAAAGCCAGTTTTTGATCTCCGAAGCGGTGCGCGGCGAGGGAGCCGTGCTGCGCAATGTTCTGCGCCGTCGTTTCATGCCTGACTATCACTCCAGCGCCGAGCTGGCGCCGCGCGACGTGGTGACCCGCGCTATCGTCGCTGAAATGCGGAAAACTAATTCCGACCACGTGCTGCTAGATTTTACGACATCGGCTATAAACATCCCGGCGCGGTTCCCGTCGATCTACCGGCAATGCCAGGATCTGCGCATCAATGTCGCCAAAGACCTCGTGCCTGTCGTGCCGGCGGCGCATTATTCTATGGGCGGCATCGCCACGGATATTTACGGCCGGACAAATATCCGCGGACTGCTGGCCTGCGGTGAATGCGCGTCGACCGGCGTGCACGGCGCCAATCGTCTGGCCAGCAATTCGTTGCTGGAAGGTCTGGTTTTTGGCCGGCGCGCGGCCGCGGCGGCACTGAAAGATCGCTCCGGCGAAAAAGCTTTCGCCGGAAATATTGACGGGGTCAAAATAAACAGCTCCGCCAATATTCGCGCGGCCATTCAGGAAATTATGTGGAAACACGCCGGCATTATCCGCGCTCAGGCCGGATTGACCAAAGCCCGGGAGAAACTACAGGAACTTCCCGACAGTTCGCCGGAAGAAAATAATTTGCTGCTCTGTGCCAAACTCTGCGTGCGCGGAGCCTTGCGGCGCAGAGAAAGCCGCGGCGCGCATTACCGGACGGATTATCCGCGGCGCAAATGGCTGGGCCGCAGTAATCTGCATTGCCAAAATCTCCGCAAAGCCAATCTTGCCATGCGGACGTCAAATGTTTAAGCGTAAAATTCAGACCACTTTGATTATATAGATTACCGTATAATAAGCTGGCAGTGTGGCGACGCTAAATGCCGTGCCGGAACCGGCGCTGGCTGTCGAACCACTAATACTGCCGCCGGTAATACTGCCGCTGATCGTATGTGAATGCGAGCCGCTTTCAGGAATAGTTACATTAACATCAGGAGAATGTGTCCCGCCATTGTCAGGAGTAGAGAATGAGATGTTATGCGTGTGACCCGCTACGCTGTCTGTAGAAAAGCAGAATATAGGGTGCTGCCAAGAAATTCCGCACCAATACCATCACCGCTCCTCGCAAGATTATGGGGGCCTCTTGACCCAACTCCATGCTTGTGACCACCGCCCGACCCCGTCGAGCCGGAAACAGTATGCGTATGTCCGCCGCTGCCGGTGTTTGTTGTGCCTGTGCCTGAATGCCCATGTCCTCCGCTCGTGGCTATCGAGAGTCCGCTTGTGGACAGCCCGCCCAAAGATAGCCCTGTCGCTCCATGATTGTGCGAGGGTAAATTGGCTGTTTGCAAAGTTACGCTCCGGCTGTCCGCGCCACCGCCGATGGTAAAATCAGAACTCGACCCGCCGCGCAAAAACCTATCCGTCAGATCCGGCACATTATCCGGATCAGCTTGATGATTGGCGGTATCGCAGACTTTCCAAATAGTTTTGAAATTCTGGCTGGTCGCGCTCCACGCCGTAGAACTAAAAATCAGTATCGCGCCTTTCGGGAAAAAAATTAGATCGAGAATGTCACTCGCGTACATTTTCTCGCCTGTTGCTATAGCCATAAAAATACCCCCTGTTTTTATTTACTGACAATAGGCCAACAAATATTAGTGTCTTTTTGTCACCTGTAATAATTATAACAAACAGTTAAGTATTGTCAATACGCATACAAAAAGAGGTGTTAAATGGATAACAAAATTTCGGACAGCGATCTGAAAAAATTATTCAGCGGAAAACTGGTAATGCTCAGAAAAGAAAGCGGGCAAACCATGGAAGCCACCGCAGACGGGCTGGATTTGGATAAAAGCGAGTATTTCCGTTTTCTCAAAGGCCAGCGTTTGCCACATCTACTCACGTTGCTACGCCTCAGCAAAAAATACGGCGTCACGCTGGACTGGTGGTTTAACAGCCTGAATGACCCACCCGGCACAAGACAGACATTTAAGCAGAGAAGTTTTGAGCTGCAGGGCTTGAGCCTGCTCAAAAAAGTCGAGCCGCAGCTGCACCGGGCGGTGCTGGCGGCGCTCAAGGCTTTTGTGCAAAACGTTTGAGTCTGCCCTCAAGCAACCATTAGCAAAATAGCCAAGAATATTCTAAAATATATTCCTGAGTTGCGGCCTCATCGTCTAATGGTCAGGACGCGAGATTCTCAATCTCGCAATAGGGGTTCGATTCCCCTTGAGGCTGCCAAGCGCGTGTTTTAATCGCCAAAATATCTGCAACGATTTTACGCCGCTGACGATAGAATGATAAATTTCAATAAAGGAGATTTTTATGTTCATTGCCAGAAAAAATATCGCCGCCAGATTTTTCAGTTTTCCGAGAAGAATATTTAACGACTTGCGCGGGATTATTTACACAGAAAAAATAAAATATTGCGAGTACCTGAGCCTGCGGGTCGAGAAAGCTAGGCTGATTAGAGAAATCAAAGACTCGGAACGACACTACGCTGACAGTGTGCCTGATTTTGAGAGAGTTGTTGGCGCGCTGGAATGGATCGTCAATAAAAACACTGCGGAAGCATTGCTGGCCGCCGAACTTCTGCGGGATATTGCCAGATACGAAATGCAATTCAGAACAAGAGGCGAAAATCCTACTGATTTTATGCTCAACTTTTACCGAAAAGAAATAATAAAAAAAATCCTTGACGAGGGAGCTTTCGCGGAAGAAAAGATAAATCGATTGCTGAAGTAATCTAACTCACTTTCATCACATATATGACCGTGTAATATTTCGGCACTATAGAAACGGTTGTCTGTGAATCTCCGCCGCCGGCGGCGCAAAATACCGCGCTGGATGTTTTGGCCGCGCTCGCCAAAAATCTGCTCAATACCAGTCTTCCAGCGCCCAGATCACGCCAGGGCGCATATACATAGATGAGACAAATTTATCGCGGGCGTCCCAGCCTTCCGGCGTGCGGAATAACATGCCTTTTTTGTAAAGCAGGCCGTTGACGCGCCGCAGCAGTTTTTCCGCCTTTTTCTTTTGGCCACGCAGGAGCAGATGTCCGGCAAAAGCGTAATTCACGCCGGTCCAGGCATCATTGCCTTGCGCAATTTTCACCGGCTGGCCTTTGGCGGTGCGGCCGTTGACCAAGCCGTGCCGTCCGTTCTCCACACCGAGAAAATTACTGTGATAAATATATTTCAACGCGGCGTCTATTTGCTCCGGCTCCAGCACGCCCGGCAAATGCATCTGCTCCAAAAACCATTGCCCGGCCAGCTGCGCCGCCATGACATCGCCGGAAAACTCATCAAAATTAAAATAATGACCGTTCCAGAGTTTACGATTTAAGGAATCTTTGGCTTTTTTAAGCAGCAGCCGCCATTTTTGAGCCTGCTCTTTTTCGCCGAGTATTTCCGCGATCTGCACACCGGCCTGCAAAGACGCCAGACGCAAAATGCCGCAGTACGCGGAGGCGCCCCGCATCAGCCAGTTGTCAAAAGTTTGGTCGGGAAAATTCTCGTTTTCCGGCAGGCCGTCGTTGTCCGCGTCAAATGCGGAGAGATACTCGATCGCTTTGAGCAGCCCCGGCCAGCATTCCGCCAAAAACTCATGATCTTTTTTGCCATGATAATAATAAGCGCGGTAAATCTGCAGGACGTATTTGGAATTTAGATCTTTCCAGCGATTGGCGTTCTGCCAGGTGTAGGCGTTAATTTTTTCCCAGGGCGTTTCGAGCGGCGAGCCAAGATCGTGCGGCAAAGCGTTTTTGCGTTTGCGCAGGTCGCGCTGAATAAATTTTTTGTTGTGCTCGCCGCTGACCACGATTTTTTCCGAAACAGCCGCTTGCAGATGATAATCCACCTTGACCGGATCTTCCGTAAAAATCGTTTTGGTAAATTCCTGCATGATCCTTTTTTCGATGTCCGGCCAAAATTTGGCCAGTGGAAACGCGCCGAAAAACCGCACATCCAGCGTTTCATAAAAAAGATAATCGTAACACTCCAGATACGAATACAAGCCTGTGCGCGCATCCCAGATGCTGCCGCCGTCGGCCAGATAATACAATTCATTGAACATAGCCGGCAGGAGACGCGGCGGAACTTTTTTGGCGACAGAATCATGCCAGCGCGTGATCTCGCTGGAGTATTTATCCATGTTTTCCAAAATTTCCCGCGCCATGGCGAAAGAATTTTCGCCGTCCGCGCCGAAATATTTTGTGTAATATCTCTGCACTTTGCCGCGCAGACAAAAAGGAATGTCCCAGACCAGCGCAAAAGGCAGCGTCAGCGTCTCTCCGGGATTTAAATACGCTTTGACCGCCAGCGCGCCGGCCGGCT
>JAISEH010000097.1 GCA_031264205.1 Candidatus Margulisiibacteriota bacterium | reverse complement strand
GAAAAATATATTCTCCAGCCGCGGCATATCGAGATGCAGATTTTGGCCGATCAATATGGCAAAGTGGTCTGGCTGGGTGAGCGTGACTGTTCGGTACAGCGCCGCCACCAAAAACTTATCGAAGAAGCGCCGTCGATTTTTCTGAAACCAGCGGCGCGCGCCAAAATGGGCGAGGCGGCGGTCAAAGCGGCGCGGGCTGTGCATTACGAAGGCGCGGGCACTATTGAGTTTTTGGTCGACGCAAATTGCGATTTTTATTTTATGGAGATGAACACACGTATTCAAGTCGAACATTGCGTGACGGAAAGTGTGACCGGTATTGACTTGATCAAAGAGCAGATAAAAATCGCCGCCGGTTTGCCGCTGGCTTTTCAACAGGACGACATCAAGATCAACGGCCACGCTATTGAATTCCGTATCAACGCCGAAGACTGGGAAAATGATTTTCGGCCATCGCCCGGACTGATCGAACTTTTCTTGCCGCCGGGCGGACCGGGCGTGCGCGTGGATTCCCATATTTACCCGGGCTACAGAGTGCCGCCAAATTACGACAGTATGCTGGCCAAACTCATCGTTTGGGGGCAGACGCGCGCCGAAGCTCTCGAACGGGCGCAGCGCGCGCTGGGCGAATTTGTTTTTGCCGGCGTCAAGACGGTGATACCGTTTCACAAAAAAGTTTTGAGCAATGAGTATTTTATCCGCGGTGATGTGCAGACGGATTTTTTGGAAAAAAGGGTTTTAAATGGGTAAACGCAGTACGGCGCGGCGGCTGGCCATGCAGGTTTTGTTTCAGCTGGATGCCGGACAAAATGACTTGAATTTTTTGCTGGAGCAGTCCGCGCGGCGCGAACGGCTGCTGCCGGATACTATGCAATTTGCTGGCGAGCTGGCTCTCGGCGCGCGCGAGCATCTGGCCGTGCTGGACAAATACATTGCGGATAAATCAATAGGCTGGGCGCTGGGAAGAATCGCCGGTGTGGACAAAGCGATATTGCGGCTGGCTGTGTACGAGATCAAGTTTCTGCAGACACCGCCCAGCGTAGCGATCAACGAGGCTGTGGAGCTGGCCAAAAAATTTTCCACGGCGGAATCAGCCAAATTTGTGAACGGCATACTCGGCGGACTGGCGGAGAAATAATGTTTACGGGGATTATCGAAGAGATCGGTCAGGCGCGCGCGGTCGGAGAGCGGCTGGAAATACACGCGCCGCAAATTTGCCAGGATGTAAAACTCGGCGACAGCGTGGCCGTGAATGGCGTTTGTCTGACCGTGGCGGACATTAAAGAAAACAGTTTGTTTTTTGACACGATGCAGCTGACTTTACGGGACACCGCTTTGGGCAATCTGAAGTCCGGCGCGGCGGTCAATCTGGAAAGAGCGTTGCGGGCGGACAGCCGCCTGGGCGGACATTTTGTCAGCGGTCATGTTGACGAAGCCGGACTGGTCGAGGCTCTGGACGCGAATATTTTGCGCGTCAGGGTCAGCGACAAAAAATTCCTGGCGCCCAAAGGCTCCATCACAATCAATGGCGTTTCTTTGACTATTCAAGATGTTCGGGACAATGCTTTCAGCATTGGTCTGGTGGCGCACACTTTACAGTCCACCACACTCGGACTTTTGCGCACCGGCGACAGGGTCAATATAGAATATGACCTTTTAATGCGCTATTTGCAGACGCTTTTAGCTGCGGAAAATCAGCCGCAAAGACTGCGCTCTATGTATAAACAATAAGTTTAAGCAGGGTAAATATTTTGCTGGAGCGCGTCTGGTTCGAACTTAACAAGCGTGAGCGAAGTTAAGTGAGAAGCCACCACGCGCGTAGGCAAAGATATTTATTCTGCCTAAATTGTTAAAACAACGGCAAAAATCGATGCATTTTTGCCCCTCTCCCTGTCGATAATAACTCTGACAGGGGAGAGAGATGCGTAAGCTATTACTTATATTTCTGGTTGTTTTTCTGCAGAGCAGCCTTTTTGCCGCGGTGAATGGGCCGGGCACGACCGGCGCCAATTATCTGAAAATTGGGCTGGGCGCCAAAGCCGCCGCTCTTGGCGAGAGTTACACAGCCGCCGCGGACGACACAAGCTCTATATACTGGAACACCGCCGGTTTGAGCGCAGTGCGCAATCCGCGCGTGGATTTCATGCAGCTGAACTGGCTGGCCGGCATTTCGGCCAAGACGATTTTCGGCGCGGCGCCGCTCTCGGACAAAGACACTTTTGGCGCGTACATCATGATGCTGGACACGCCGAAAGACAAAGAAACAGTTTATGCCGGTGGTGGTAGTCTGACGCAATACGAAGAAACCGGCAAAAATTTTAACAGCGCGATCTCGGTGCTCAATCTCGGCTATTCGCGGATTATTTCCCGCTCTTTAGACGCCGGCATTGGCTTAAAAATGATCAGCGAAGATCTGGCCGGTGAAAAAGCCGACGGTCTGGCTCTGGATGCCGGTCTGATTTACAAAGATTTAATTCCGAATTTGAAACTGGGCTTAAATGTGCAAAACATCGGGCTGAAAAATTTGCGCCCCGAGGAAGAGCTGCCAATGACTATCGCGCTGGGCGCGGAGTACAGCACGATTTTTCTCTGGAATAAATTGAGCCTGCTGCTCGACGCCAAATTGCCGAATGACAATGATCCGCGTTTCGGCGTAGGTGCGGAGTACTGGCTGGGACAGTATTTTGCCGGTCGCATCGGCTACAATACTTTTAGCCAAATGTCGCTGGGTTTGGGCGTGGCTTTTGCTAATTTCAACGCCGACTATGCTTATGTGCCGATCGACGAACTGGGCGTCACGCATCGCATCTCGGTCGGATATACTTTCGGCATTTACAAGCAGCCGGAAAATCCGCGTCAGGAATTGCAGGCCGATGCGGAAAAAGGCACGGACGCCGCGGGCAGTCCGCTGAAAAAAGTTAGAAAAGTCAAGGTTAAAGCCAAGACTCAAGCGCAAACCCAAGCGTCGAGCGACGACACACTGCCTAAATTTGATTTTTAAATAATTTCAATATATTATCCGGCCATGTATATAGGCCTCGATGTTGGCGGGACGAAAATCACCGCCGGACTGGCTGATGACCGCGGCGAGATTCTGCGAAGAGAAACCAGCAAAACCGCGCCAAATGTGGTGGCACAAATCAGCGCGCTGATCCAAAAATTTTCCGCCGGACAAAAAATTGCCAAAATCGGGCTGGGTCTGCCCGGACAGCTCAAAAACGGCGTGGCGCTCAATATGCCCAATGTGCCGCAGCTCAACGGCGTGGATTTACTGGCGGAGCTGAACAAAATTTATCCGGCGGAATACGTGATCGAAAACGACGCTAACGCGGCAGCTCTGGCGGAGCTGAAATATGGCGCTGGTCGGAACTACAAAAATTTTATTTATGTGACGATCAGCACCGGTGTCGGCGGCGGCATTATTATTGACGGACATTTATATGTCGGCGCCAATGGCACGGCCGGAGAATTTGGCCACGCGATACTCTGGCCGGACGGACCGCTTTGCGGCTGTGGCAACAAAGGTTGCTGGGAAGCGCTGGGTTCCGGCACGGCGCTGGCTAAAATGGCGGCCGCCGCGGCGGAAAATTCCGGGACGAGAATTAAAGAGCTGGCCAAAGACGGCAAAATTACGGCGGAGACTGTGGTTGAGGCCGCCAAGCTGGGAGATGAGACGGCGCTGGATTTGCTGGATAAAAACGGCTACTACAATGCGCTGGGACTTGCCAATCTGGTCAATACTTTTGACCCGGAAGTGATCATTGTCGGCGGCGGCGTGACTTTTAACGGCGATTATTTTTTTCAGCCACTGTTTAAAAACCTAAAAACTTTTAAACTGCTCAATCCCGAACGGTCGATCAAGATTTTGCGCGCGGAATGCGGCAGGGACACCGGACTGCTCGGCGCGGTCGCTTTAGTACTGCCATGAAGACAGTCATTGTTGATTTTGGCATGGGCAATTTGCGCTCCGTACAAAAAGCCGTGGAGCGGCTCGGTTATACGGCAGAGATTTCGGCGGAGGCCGATGTACTGCAAAACGCCGATAAATTGATCTTGCCCGGAGTTGGCGCTTTTCCGCAGGCTGTGGAAAATCTGCAAAAAAAACAGCTGTGGTCTGTTTTGCAAAATACGGGAACTAAACCATTTTTGGGTATTTGTCTGGGACTGCAGCTGTTGCTGTCGGCCAGCGAGGAATTCGGCGTGACAGACGGATTGGACATTGTGCCCGGCCAGGTGTGCTATTTCCGCGACAATGAGAATTTTCCTCAAGAATTGCCTGTGCCGCATATGGGCTGGAATGATGTGCGGCAAAAATCTAGCGTTTTGTTTAAAAATCTGCCGGAAATTTTTTCCGCTTATTTTGTGCATTCTTATTACGCGCAGCCAGCCGCTGAAAAATTTACGATCGGCCTGACGGATTACGGCATCGACTTTTGTGCGGCTGTGCAAAAAGAAAATATTTTTGGCGTGCAGTTTCACCCCGAAAAAAGCGGCGATAACGGCCTGCAGATTTTAAAAAATTTTTTAGAGCTTTAATTTCTGGACGCTTTGGCCAATTCGGTGCGGATATTGTCAAAATACTGTTTGCGCTCCAATATTTCCGCTTGAATGCCCTGCACCTCTTGACCGATGCGCTCCATTTCTTTGTTCAAGCGTTTTTGTTCGGCGCGCCAGTAAAAGATCGCGGCGACAGTCAGGCTGACGTCGAAAATCAACCAGAGCGTCAGCGGCAGATAGTTTTTGCCAAACCAAGCGTAGAGCAGCGCGGCCGCCGTGATAAATCCATTGAGAAAAGACCGGCCGGGCGTATGTTTCCTGAACACGTATTTGCCTAAAAACGCCATCAGCGGCGTCGGCGGTTCGGGCGTGTATTTGCCATAACGCGAGCGCGATTTTTCTTCTAATTCTTTGAGATCGATCATGATTTTCCTCCCTTTGTTTCTGTCTTAATTATACCCGCATTTTCTGAATTTATACCTGTCGGTACTGTTTACAATTGAAAGTAAAGTTTAAAAAATAATTTAGCGAAAAACCAGAGATTGCGCGGCGCCGGACAGGTTAAATGGCGCGCAAAATCCAAACAATTGTAAGAGCCGCCGCTGGCGTATTCGTAAACCACGGCATTGCGCCGCGCGGCGTAGTAATGTAAATATTTTTTTTCAACAGGCTGCAGCGGCAAAGCGGTTTTTTGGTCGTACAGCAAAATTAAAAAAGAATTTTTTTTGTTCAGTTTATTGTACAGGTCTGGCAAGTCTTCGATATTTTCGCTGTCGACCGGATAAAGCACGGCGAATTTTTTTTTCAATTCTTGCAAATATTCGATAGCGCTTTCCTGCCGGCTGACACTGTTGAGTCCGGCCTGAAAAATAGCGCGCTCTCGGCTGAAAGCTGGCACATAAAGCAGCAGACAATCGAGCAAAAGCAAAATCTGTTTTTCAAAATCAGCGAGATTGTAGCCGCAGGTAGTCAGCAGTGTGAAATGCTTTTGTTTTTTAAGCTCGACCAGAATATTATTGATCTGCGGATGACGCAGAGGATTGCCGCCGGTCAAATGCACGAACAGCGAATTTATTTTCCGCTGCCGGATTTTTTCCAGCGGCAGCGGCGCGCGTTCCAGCCGCGCCGGACAATCCGGACAGAGCAGCTCGCAGGCGGAGTCTAATTCGAGATTTTCAAACTTTGGTAACCACATCGATCAATCTCTGATAATTCGCGAGCAAAAGGCGGGTCATATTGCTCATGCTGAATTTCTGCGCCAGCTGCAGGGCTTCGGCGGATTTTTGGCGGTACAATTCTTTGTCGCTCAAGAGCCGCGTCAGTTTCAGCGCGAATTCCGAAACATCAAGACCGCTGGCCAGCCCGCCGGTATTTTGATGAATGATGTCAGAAATCCCCATAGCGTCGATGGCGACGACCGGCGTGCCGGCGGACATGGCTTCCAAAATGACCAGACCCTGCGTTTCGGTCAACGAAGAAAAAACAAAAACCCGCGCGGCCTTGTACCAGGAAGCCAATTCGGTCTTGTCGGAAATATAGCCGGTGAAAATAATTTTGTCCTTGATGCCCAGATCAGCCGCGAGTTTTTCGAGCAGCGGCCGCTGCGGTCCGTCGCCGATAATGGCCAGTAAAATATTGGCGCGACCTTTGAGGATTTCTTTGTACATGTGCAGCAAAAACTCGATGTTTTTTTCTTTGGCGAGACGGCCGGCGTAGGCGATGATGTCTGTTTCCGCCGGAATATTGTGCCGCCGCAAAACGTTCTGCGCGGAGCCGTTTTCCTGAAAATGCTCGCTGACGCCGGTCGGTATCACGTCGATCTCATTGAGCACGCCATATTTTTGCAGCTCCAGGCGCATGGCTTCCGACGGGACGATCGTGAGATCGCAGCTGTGGCAGTACCTGCGGCTGGCGTTGGTCGAGAGCCAGACGCCGATCTGGCGGCCGAGCGCGGTCGGCACGTAATGCACATACTCGATGAACAGCGTGTGGTAAGTGTGCACCAGCGGCAGGCGGTACTGTTTGGCGAGATACAGCGCCAGCCAGCCCAGGCTAAACGGCGTGTGCGAATGCAGAATATCCAGCTGCAAATCCTTAAAAGTCCGCAAATGTCCGGACAGCGAATAAGCGATATTGTGCTCCGGCATTGGCGCGTACTTGATCGATTTGAAATAAAAAACGTTATCTTTTTTCACCGCGTCCTTGACCTGCGGCGCAAAAATAAAAACCTCGTGCCCGAGTTTTTGCAGCTCTTCCATAAAAGAATTGATCGAAGTAACCACGCCGTTGATTTGCGGCGTGTAAGTGTCTGTAAACATTCCGATGCGCATAATTTCCTCACTGATTCTTAATGCAGGCGTTTGACAGTATTATACTATACTAATGCTCCGTAAAATCACGAAAAAACTTGGCCAGGGAAACACCCAGGCCGTCGATTATTTTGAGCAAAGTATCCAGCGTCGGTGAGTTCTCGCCGCGCTCGATGCGCATCAGGACTGTGCCGTCCACGCAAGCTTTGTAAGCCAGCTTATTGCGGGTTATTTTTTTTAGCTTACGAAATTTGGTGATATTCCTGCCGATGTCGCTGGAGTCATATTTCATACCGAATTCTGCTTTGAGATTGACTATTGACATATGCAAATACTAGGGTATACTAGTTTTATATCCTAGCTATAAAGCTAAGTTATAAAACTAGATAAATAGGGGGCATATATGACTATAGCGAAAGGCCAGTCGATGCTGGCGAGCGATATTCTCAATCTGACTTTTTTCCCGAAAGGCGCGATATTGATATTTAACGGCGCGGATTATTTATCTCTAGACCAGAATATCTGGAAAATTTGCGACGGAAAAAACGGCACACCCAATCTGATAAACAAGTTTTTGCGTGGCAGTACGGATTCCGGCGCGACTGACGGCGCGGACAGTCGGAATGTAACTTTGACTACCGCACATCTCCCCTCGCATAGCCATGCAGCGACCGGTCTGTCTTTATCCGGTTTGTCTTTGTCCGGCCTAAAAGCAACTTCTAATGGTGCGCATGAACATGTGTTAACTGGTAAAGTAAGTTCCGCGGGCTCTCACGGTCACGGTATCACTGATCCAGGGCATACGCATACCACTTCTAGTGAGGATAACGCAGGTGGCTTTGGAACATATGAAATTGGCGGTGGTGCTGGCACAGTAAGTTATTTGTCCACCAATAAAACAGGCATCACAATAAATAGTGATGGCGCGCACGAGCATAGTTTTTCTTCTGACAGCAAAGCGTTTTCCAATGGCGCACATGAACACGATGTCACAGGATCAATCTCTGGCGGCAGTGTTTCCGGCTCGACAGCCAACACCGGCTCCGGCACGGCATTTACTGTAGATACTTTGCCGAGCTACTATGCGGTGATCTACATCATGAAAATTGTCTGACGCTTATTACCCTCTGTAATTTTCGATCTGCCGCCAGAAACTTTTTTCCGTAACTTTTTTGCCGTCGTAAATGCCTTCGTTGCGCAAAATGTTTTGGCACAATTCCAGTTTTAGCGCGGGCAAAGCCGCGGTATCAATAGGACTGTTCAGCGTCTGCAAATACTTTACAAGGATTTGGTACAGGCCGGCGTTGGGTTGTAGACTGCTGGTGATTTTTTCGACGATCTTGACGGCTTCGGCGGCGTTTTGTAGCAGCGCGTAGTTTTGACGGATATTGGCAAAAAGTTCCAGGCTGGTGGTTTGATAGATCACGGCAAAATCTTTGTTTTCCGCGACGACAAATTCATTCCGGCAAAAAAGATCGAGCGCGGCCTGCGGTTTTTTACAGCCGCGTTTTTGCACGAGCTTGATCCGGCCGTCGCTCAGACTAAACACACTGAGCAGTAAATCATTGTCGCGCAAGATTTTTTTGCGGAGAATGACGCCTTCGAGCCGCGCGCTCATTTACTTGATTTTGTAAATGACCAGACCGGACAGGAGCTTGGGATAAAAGTCCGTGGATTTTTGCGGCATGATGTCGCCGGCCAGCACTACGTCGTAGGTTTGCCGCACTGTGGCGCTGTTCAGGAAAAACGCCGCCTGCTCTTGGCCGTTCAAAACCTGCTCAAACGCGCTGTGCGCCGTGCGGATATAGCCGAGATTTTCCTGCGCTTCTTGCTGAGCTTTGGTGAGACCCAAAATATTTTCCAAAACCAGAGTATGCAGCGCCGCGACGTCCAGCTGCCGCCATGCGGCGGATTTGTCCGCGGCAAATTTAGCCATGACAGACGGATCGCGCAGAGTCATTTCGTAAAGCAGCGGTTGTCCGGCGTAAAAACCCAGACTGATTTTTCCGGCGGCGCGCTTGTCCTGCATGGCTTTGAGCAGATGCTCCAGCGCATGATGCGGCGTGGCCTCAAAATAAGCCGCGGCTTGCTTTAAAAACTCCGCTTCGGAAAAACCGGCCAGCCCGTGCACCAGACGATGCGTCGGCAAGACAGTCAGGCCTTCGTCTTCACTATTGACCAGCGTGGCCATGGTGTAGCCGTAAGGACTTTCCGTGCCGAGCGCCGCGCCGTTCTCTTGGGCAAAATTGCAAGAAGTTTCATAACGATGATGGCCGTCGGCGATGAGCAACTGTTTGTCCGCCAAAATAGCACGGACTTCCTGAATAATTTTTGCGTCAGTGATTTGCCAGAGCGTGTGTGTGTCGCCGAAATGATCGACCGCGGTTTCGTCCGGCTCGCGATCTACCGCGTTTTGCAGCAGAGCCTCGATTTTTTTCTGTGGGTCATTGTACAGAAAAAATATCTGACCAAAATGCGCGTTGGTCGCGCGCAGGAGATTGAGGCGGTCAGCTTTAGGTTTGGCCAGAGTTTTTTCGTGCGGCAGGATGATTTTTTGGGCAAAATCCTCCAGCCCGACCAGCGCGATAAAACCTTTGCGGGTTTTCGGCTCGCCGTTTATTTTGTAGGTTTGATGATAGGCGTAAATGGACGACTGTTCATCTTGCAATAAAATTTTGTCGTTCAGCCAGTTCTGTAGCTCCGCGGCGGCGGCTTGATACGGATCGGCGGCTTTATTGCGGATCAGTTTGGCCGCGGTATACGGCGAGCGTTTGTAATAAGCCTCGAGCAATTCTGGCGAAATTTTATCGTAGGGTTGCGTAACCACATCGCTGTAATTTACTTTCTCTTTATTGTAGCGTATGCCCTGAAACGCCTTGATGCGCGCCATAAATCCTCCCAAAGTTTTGGCTGATTATAGTATAAAAAATAAAAACTTGCTCTAGCTTTGCGCCGCGTAACTGTGTTATAATCCTTAAAATAAGCAATGGGGGTTGTTTATGGTTGATTTAAGGCGTTCCGCGGTAATAAAAGTAGTGGGCGTGGGCGGCGGCGGCGTAAATGCGGTCAATACGATGGTGGCGGCCGGACTGGACGGAGTGC
>JAISEH010000038.1 GCA_031264205.1 Candidatus Margulisiibacteriota bacterium | reverse complement strand
TGGGATCAGCACTTCATCACCGGCGTTTAAAATAGCCTGAAACAAAGTAAAGAGCGTGTGTTTGGCGCCGGCGTTGACAATTAACTGGCTCAATTCGTAGTGCAGGCCGTTCTCGCGCTGTAATTTATTCTGCACGGCAGACCTGAGCTGCCTGGTCCCAGCCGCGGCGGTATATTTGGTCTGCCCGTCCCGAATAGCCCTGACCGCCGCGTCCTTGATATTCTCCGGCGTGTCAAAATCCGGTTCGCCCGCGCCGAAATTTATCACGTCAAAACCTTTGGCGCACAGTTCGGCGGCCTTGGCCGAAACAGCCAGCGTTTTCGAGGGCTTCACCCCGGCGATCATTTCCGCTAAAGCCAGGCTCATAATCCGGCAGACTCCGCCAAGATCGTCGCGTTGCGCAGAGACTCCGGCGTGCCGGCGTCCGTCCAAAAACCCTGGAAAATATTGTACGTGCATTTGCGACCGGTGATGTATTTGTTGTTCACGTCGGTGATTTCCAGCTCGCCGCGCCCCGAGGGTTTCAGCGTCCGGATATAGTCAAAAACCTGCGCGTCATAAATATAAATGCCAGTCACGGCGTTGTTGGACTTTGGCCGTTTTGGTTTTTCCTCAATGCTGACGATCAGGCCGTCTTTGATCTCCGCCACGCCAAAACGCTGCGGATCAGTTACTTCTTTGAGCAGCAATTTCGCGCCGCCGCCCTGCTTGGCGTATTCTTGGAGATACGGCGTGAGATCGTCCTGAAAAATATTGTCGCCGAGTATCACTGTCACATCGTCGCCGCCCGCGAAATTTTCGGCCAGACCCAGAGCCTGCGCGATGCCGCCGGCTTCGTCCTGTACTTTGTAAGTAAACCGGCAGTTAAAATCTTTGCCCGAGCCGAGCAAATTGACCACCGCACCGACATGCTCGGTGCCGGTCACGATCAAAATTTCTTTGATGCCGGCCTGCAGCAACCGCTCGAGCGGATAATAAATCATCGGCTTTCGTCCCACCGGCAGCAAATGTTTATTTGTAACTTTGGTCAGCGGATACAAACGCGAACCGGTACCGCCCGCCAGCACTACGCCTTTCATTGTTGTCTGCTCCTTTTGCTCATTTAATATTCTTCAGGCCAAAACTTTTTCTGCGGTGGACGCGATGATCGACTCAAAAATCATCCGGCCGTCCGTATTGCCCAGCACGGCCTCGGCACAGCGTTCGGGGTGCGGCATCAGACCCAGCACATTGCCGCGCGCGTTGCAAATGCCGGCGATATTGTGACGGGAGCCGTTGGGATTGCTTTCTTTAGTCACCCGCCCGTCCGCGTCACAGTAACGAAAAACTATCTGGCCGTCCTTTTCCAGTTTTTCCAGCGTCGCGTCGTCGCAGTAATAATTACCCTCGCCGTGCGCGATCGGCACACGGAGCACATCCTTATTGATCTTCTGCGTAAAAATCGTGTTGCGGTTTTCGACCTTGAGAAAAATATCCTGACAAATGAAATTCAAATCGCGATTGCGGTGCAAGACACCGGGAAGCAAACCGGCCTCGACCAAGATCTGGAAGCCGTTGCATATGCCGATCACGCGGCCGCCGTGTTCAGCGTAATCCCGCACTTTGTTCATGACCGGCGCAAATCTGGCGATCGCTCCGCAGCGCAGATAATCGCCGTAAGAAAAACCGCCGGGAATGATCAAACAATTCGCGTCCTGCGGGTCTTGAAAATCCGCCGGCAAATCCGCGTCACCGCTCCAGATCACCACCGCTTTTTCACCGGAGATTTTACTTGCGGCATAATAACAATCGTGCTCGCAATTGCTGCCGGGAAAGAGGATAATTCCAAATTTCATTTATTTTTTGCCTCGTCCAATCTGTCGATCAACGGCACAAACATATTCATAATCAGTATCGAATAACATACGCCTTCGGGATAACCGCCCCAGAGACGAATGACGGACGTTAGTATACCGCAGCCTATGGCGAAAATCCACTTGCCGCGCCGCGCCATCGGTGAGGTCGTATAGTCGGTCGCCATGAAAAACGCGCCGAGCAGCAAACCGCCGGCCAATAAATGAAAAGCCACATCTTCACCGGCCAGAAACATGAATAAAGCGACAGTGCCAAGATAACCCAGTGGTATGCGCCAGTCAATGATTTTGCGGCAGAGCAAATAAGCCGCGCCCAGCAGCAAAGCCAGCGCGGAAGTCTCGCCCAGCGAACCGGCAACATTGCCCAGAAATAAGCTCCAGTAATTGGCAGTCTGCTCAGCCACGCCGGTCTGCAGCGTCGCGCTGGTCACAGCGTCTAGCAGCTGGCCGGACTTGGCCAGAGCCAGCGGCGTGGCGGTGGTCAGCGCGTCAAAAGGCGCGGTCCAGTTCGTCATAATTATCGGAAACGAGGCCAGCAAAAAGGCGCGGCCGCTCAAAGCCGGATTGAAAATATTATGTCCCAGCCCGCCAAATAATTCTTTGACTATCAAAATAGCGAATACCGCGCCCAGCGCGGCCATCCACAGCGGCAGAGATGGCGGCAAGACAAAAGCCAGCAGCAAACCGGTTACCACAGAGGACAGATCGTTGAGATAATTTCCTTTGCGAAAAAACAGCGCGGCTAAATATTCGGTCAAGACCGCCGCGCCGACACAGGTCGCTGTCAGCCAGACCGCTCGCCAGCCGAAAAAAATAAGTGCCGCCAGCAGCGCCGGCGTCAGCGCCAGCAAAACCGCGCGCATCAAGACCGGCGTGGTTTCTCCAGAATGTAAATGCGGCGAAACGGCTAGGATTTTCATTTGCTCAACTCCTTGTGTTTGACGATCTTTTCCTGCCGGACTTTTTGCACCAGATATTTGCGCGCCGGACAGACAAAAGCGCAAAGTCCGCACTCCATGCAGTCTTCCAAACCCCTGTCTCTATACGGCAGCAGACCCAGCGGGCAGACATCGACGCAGCGCGCGCAGCGAATGCAATTCGTCTCCGTGAAAACCTGCGAGCGCAGCAGGATAATCCCCGAAGTGCCTTTGACCACCGGCACATCGAGCGCGGCCACGGCAAAACCCATCATCGGCCCGCCGGAGACCACGCGAAAATCTTTTTTCGCAAAATTTTCCGGCAACTTGACCGCGTCCTGATACAAAGTCCCGACCCTGATCCAGTAATTGCCCGGGTTGGCAAACTCGCCGGAAATCGTGACCACGCGTTCGAGCAGCGGCAGGCCGGTCTGCACACTGCGCGCCAGTTGATAGGCTGTGCCGACATTGACCACGACCACGCCCACATCGATCGGCAGACCCTTATTTGAGATTTTGCGGCCGACCGTTTTTTTGACCAGCACTTTTTCCGCGCCAGCCGGATACACCGACGGCATTAGCGCGATACGGGCAAATTCTTCCACACCACAATTTTTCAAACCAGCAATGACGTCTTTTTTATTGTCCTCGATCGCCACCACCACCCAGACCGCGCAGGCGGCTTTGGCCAGCAGACGCAGGCCCTGCACCACTTCATTGGGATGTTCGAGCAAAAGCCGGTAATCCGCGTTGAGATAGGGCTCACATTCCGCGGCGTTGAGGATCAGCGTATCGACTTTTTTATCTTTGGGCGGCGACATTTTGACATGCGTGGGAAAAGCCGCGCCGCCCAGTCCCACCAGACCGATCTCGCGGATGATTTCGCGGAGATTTTCCGTGTCCAGCTCAGCCAGCGGCGGATACTGTTTAAGATTGGGATCGACGGTGTCCTGAAAATCATTTTTGATCTTTACGGCCTCGACCAATTTGCCCTGCGGATTTCTGATCCTGATCAGGTCTGTCACTTCACCGGAGACTGGCGAATGCACATTGGCCGTGACAAAAGCGTCCGCCGAACCGATCAATTGGCCGCGCCAGACGCGGTCGCCTTTTTTGACCAAGCTCACCGCCG
>JAISEH010000075.1 GCA_031264205.1 Candidatus Margulisiibacteriota bacterium | reverse complement strand
CATGCTGAGCAAAACGCGATCACGCAGGCGTCCTATCATGGCGCGCGGATCAGCGGCGCGACCCTCTACTGCACGCACATGCCTTGCATTATCTGCACCAAGATGATCATCAATGCCGGCATCAAGCGTATCGTTTTCAAAAATTTTTACCCCGATGATCTCGCCGTGCAAATGCTCAACGAGTCCAAAATTGAATTAGTGGTGTTTAAGGGGTAAATATGGCCGAGCAAATCGCCTATCTGGGTCCCAAAGGCACCTATTGCAGCCAGGCTGTGGAAAAATATTTGCGCCGGCAGGGAAAAAAAATTGAAGCGATTCCGCTGAATACCATAACGGAAGTCATACACAGCGTAAACACCTGCAAATACAAATACGGCATTGTGCCGATGGAAAACACTATCGAAGGCAGCGTCAGCGCCACGCTGGACAAACTGGCCAATAAAAGAAACTCTTTGTATATCATCAGCGAGATCGATATTTCCGTCAAACATCAGTTGCTGGCTTTGCCAAGCGCGCGGCTGGGCGAAATCAAAGAAGTAATTTCTCACACGCAGGCTTTGGAGCAATGCCGCGATTTTCTTTTCGCCAAACTGCCAAACGCCAAGATTTTGCTGGCCAAAAGCACCGCGCAAGCCGTGCTTAAGGTTAAAGAAAAAAAACAACCTTGCCGCGCCGCGGTCGGCTCGCGTGAAGCCGCGCGCAAATACGGCTTGAAAATATTGATCCGCGATATTGCCGATTACAAAGACAATGTCACCCGTTTTGTCGTGCTGTCTAAAGAAAAAGAAATGATCAGAGACAAAGACGCGATAACGGCTTTTGTTTTTTCCTGCAAAAAAGACAGGCCGGGTGGTTTGTATGAGATCTTAGGTTTTTTAGCCAAAGATAAAATCAATATGACCAAAATTGAATCCCGTCCCAGCAAAGTGGTGATGGGCGATTATATTTTTTTCATCGACATTTCCGGCAATCATTATATTCAGCCCAAAGTTGCCCAGGCCTTGCGCAATATCGAAAAACACAGCGATTATTTTAAATTATTAGGCGTATATCAACGCAAGAAGTAAGGAGTTTTTATGCTAGATCAAAAATTAATCAGAGAAAACCCCGCGATGGTCAGAGCGGCTTTGAGCAGACGTAATTTTGATCTGACTTTGCTGGACGATTTTCTCGCGGCTGACCAAAAATGGAAAACCGCGCAAACCGAGCTGGACAATCTGCGCGCCGGACTCAAGGCGGCGTCCAAGACCAAACCCACGCCGGAAATCATCGCCGCCAATAAAAAACTCTCGGAAGAAATCAAGCAAAAAGAAAAAGCCGTTGCCGTTCTAGAAGCGGAGCAGCAGATGAAATTGTTATTCATTCCTAATTTACCGGACGAGACGGTGCCACAGGGACGCTCGGCCGCGGACAATCAAGAGATCCGCCGCTGGGGCGAGCCGGAAAAAAAAGATTTTGTGGTTTTGGCGCATGACGAGATCGGCGTGAAATTAGGCATTTTAAATTTTGACGAGGCCGCGAAAATTTCCGGCGCGCGCTTCGTGGTGTATCACGGCGCCGGCGCCCGTCTGGAAAGGGCGTTGATCAACTTTATGCTGGACACGCACACTCAATCCGGTTATCAGGAAGTACTGCCGCCGGCGCTGGTGAACGCCAAAGCCATGACCGGCACGGGGCAGCTGCCAAAATTTCAAGAGGATTTATTTGCCTGCGACAAAGGCGACGACCTTTATTTGATCCCGACCGCCGAAGTGCCGGTGACCAATCTGCACTGCGAGGAGATTCTCGACGGCGCGCGCCTGCCGCTGCGCTACGCCGCTTACACGCCATGTTTTCGCCGCGAAGCCGGCTCTTACGGCAAAGACACGCGCGGGATCATCCGCCAGCATCAATTCAACAAAGTAGAGCTGGTGAAATTTACTTTGCCTGAAAACTCTATGGCTGAGCTGGAAAAACTGACCGCGGACGCTGAGCAGATTTTGCAAATGTTGAAGTTGCCGTACCGCGTGGTCGCGCTCTCCGCCGGTGATCTGGGGTTCTCGTCCAGTAAGACTTACGATTTGGAAGTTTGGTTTCCCTCGCAAAATACTTACCGCGAAATTTCCTCTTGTTCCAATTACAAGGATTACCAAGCCCGCCGCGCGAGTATCCGTTTCCGCCGCGAGACCGGCGCCAAACCGGAATTTGTCCACACGCTCAACGGCTCCGGCCTGGCGGTCGGCCGCACCTTGGCCGCGATTTTGGAAAATTATCAAAACACCGACGGCTCGATAACTGTGCCGGAAGTTTTGCGACCATATCTGGGCGGTTTGACTAAAATTGCGTAAATAGTTTTAAGCTATTTTCTTAATGTAAATCACACTGTAATAACTGGGCAACACATCGAACGCCTGTCCGCCATTGGTTGTAATTAACTATTGCGTCGGTCGATATTCAAGCCGGACAAACAGAAATATCTGCTGCAAAAATATATTTTAACCCAGCTAGAAACTATGCAGCGGCAAGTAAAAAGATATTAACAATCATAGTCTATGATACAATCTGACCTGCTTATGGAAAAATATTATTTTGTGGACGAGTCCGGCGACCCAACATTTTTTAACAAATACGGCGAATGTTTGCTGGGGCGCAACGGCTGTTCTCCGCTTTTGATTTTGGGGTTTGTCCGCACAGATAATCCACGAGAAATAAGAGAAGCGATTACTGCTTTGCATAAAAACATAGCAAGCAACGAATACCTGAAAGATATTCCGTCTATTAACAAAACTAACCTGACTTTTCACGCTAAAGATGATGTACCGGAAGTGCGGGAAAAAGTGTTTACGGTTATCAAAGCATTGGATTTTAAGGCGGAATTTATCGTTGCCCGCAAAAGAATGGATATTTTTAACAAACGCCATAAAAGAAATGAGAATGTTTTTTATAATGAAATAGTCAGCCGTTTGTTTGAAAACAAATTGCACACGCAGGATAATATTATTTGTTTTTCGAAAAGAGGGAACAAACTCAAGCAAGAACACATGCAAGGCGCAATCCAATCGGCTATTCTTAATTTTGAGAATAAGACTAGTCGTAAAATAGAAACTTCCACCAAAATCATTATTCAGACTCCGACAAAAGAACCGTGCTTGCAGGTAATCGATTATATAAATTGGGCGGTGCAAAGAATGTTTATCAAGAGAGAAATGCGCTACTTTAATTTTATGAAAGACAAAATAAGTTTCATTTGTGATATATACGATTTTGAGAAATATCCAAATAATTTTTACAACAAGAAAAACGAATTCAGCCTAGAAAAGATTAGTCCTCTATAGCTAGTGCCTCTTACGGCAGCACGGCATGAAGCCGACTTTCACTATAGAGGAGTTAATATTAGTATATCAAAGTTGATCTAAAAATCAAATGTCCCCAAAAATGTCGTTCGTTTCTTATACGCCATAAATTAACTTCTTTAGACCATTTTTTTAATATAGATCACTGTGTAATACGCTGGCACTACATTGAACGCTGTGCCGCTTCCGGTATTGCCAATGTTGCCTCCAGAGATTTGATGTGAGTGCTCGATGGAGCCAATTGAGCCTGAAACAACGGCAGTATGCTCATGCAATCCAGTAGTGCTTGCTATAGAAATACCGCTTGTGTTTTTTGAGGTGGTGGCAATTCCTGGGATTTTAGAGGTTTGTGTTGCCCCTCCTCCGCTATTGTTACTAGGGCTAGTATTAACATTCGAAACTGTGTGCGTATGTCCCGGATCAGTGACCGTGTGCCCGTGTGTTCCGCCGGTTATTGTCACGGCCAAAGTGCCAACGCTATGCGAGTGTTCATTGCCGCTAATGGTTAATTCGCCTAATGTGTGGTTGTGACTGGGCAGATTGTCTTGCGTTAAGGTTACCGATCCTCCGCCTGTGTTGCCGCTCGTTGTATTGCCTCTAATAAATCTGTCCCGTAAGTCTGGCATGGTTACCTCGCCACGCCCGGGTATATTTTTTTTCTGTCCGTCACAGATATACCAGCCGCCACGTCCGTCCAGCCAGCTGCCGTCCATCAACATGATCATGCCTACTGGAAAAAAAGTTAGATCGAGCATATCACTGGCTAGCAGTCGCTCCCCGCTGGCTATTTTGGTGTCGAATATTCTACTCATGGTAAGCTCCCTTTTTTATTTACTCATGGTTATATTTACCATTAGTCAATAATAAATTATACTTGTTATTTGCAAATTGTCAAGATATATATACCTAGACTATAAGTCTAGAATGAGTTTGCGAAAACTTTTTATCGCTAATTTGCGCAAAATTCGCCGCGCCTCCGGCATTTCGCAAATGGAGCTGGCCGAGCTTTGCAACACTTCGGTTAATTATATCGGCACGATCGAAATGGGCATCAGATTCCCTTCCATGGAGATGATCGAGAAAATTGCCGCCGCGCTGCAAACCAAACCTTACGAGTTTTTTCTGGAAAATTCCCCCGCGCCGGTCAAAAAACCGATCAGGCAGATCCAGCCAGAATTATTAAGAAAATATGTGCTCAATCAATTGGACAAAGTAACGCGCAAAATCCGCAAGTACTAATTTCGGGTTTATTTTTTTAATGCTATAATCCCTAGATGCTGAAGCTCAAGAGCAAGTTTGTTTTTGTCACGGGCGGCGTGGTGTCGGGCTTGGGCAAAGGCATCACCGCGGCTTCGCTGGGGCGTTTGCTGCTGGCGCACGGCTACACAGTGACTATGCAAAAAATGGACCCCTACATCAATGTCGATCCGGGCACGATGTCTCCCTATCAACACGGCGAAGTTTTTGTGACCGACGACGGCGCGGAAACCGATCTCGATCTGGGGCATTACGAGCGTTTTATCGACACGCCGCTGTCCAAATGGAATAATGTCACGTCGGGTTCGGTTTATTCCAATGTGATCGCCCGCGAGCGGCGCGGCGACTATTTGGGCGCCACAGTGCAGGTGATCCCGCACATCACCAATGAAATCAAAGAGCGCATGGTGCGCGCCGCCCAGCACAATAATTCCGATGTGGTGATCGTCGAGGTCGGCGGCACGGTCGGCGACATCGAGTCTCTGCCGTATATCGAAGCGATACGCCAGTTTAAAAACGAATTGCCGCGCGGTAACGCGATCAATATTCATTGCACGCTCGTGCCTTTTATCGAGGCTTCCGGTGAGCACAAAACCAAGCCGACGCAGCACTCGGTCAAGGAATTGCGCTCGATCGGCATTCACCCCGATGTCATCATTTGCCGTTCGGCGGCCAGACTTTCGCGAGAATTAAAAAATAAAATTTCGCTCTTCTGCGACGTGCGGCCGGAAGCGGTGTTCGGTCTGCACAATGTCGTTTCTATATATGAAGTGCCGCTCCTACTGGAGCAGGAAAAAATGCCTGATGTGGTTTTGGATTTGCTGGGTTTGAGCAAAGAACAAAAACCCGAGCTGACCGACTGGAAAACTTACGTGGACAAAATGAAAGATTGCGGCCAGACCGTGACTATCGCTGTGGCTGGCAAATATGTCGCGCTGGAAGACGCCTACATCTCTATCGCGGAGTCGATCAAGCACGCCGCGGTACAGCAGGGACTCAAAGCGAAAATCAAATGGATCAACACCGAGACTTTG
>JAISEH010000072.1 GCA_031264205.1 Candidatus Margulisiibacteriota bacterium | reverse complement strand
TTGATCTTTTTATGGAGAACGCGTCGGCGCAGACCGCGGACAATTGTTTCAACTTCTGGCAGTTCCGGCATACTACAGCAATTTTGCGGCTAATTCCTGTGCCCAAGTAGCCAGCTGTTTTTCTTCGTCAGGCTTCGGCAAACCTTTGAAAAATAACGGCGGCAAAATTTCCGGCTTGACGGCGGTCAGCATGGCGGACAATTGCTCTACGGCGCGGCCACCCCACGAATAAGAGCCGTACAGACCGAGATATTTAGTTTTCGGACGCAAGGCGTTGAAAAGAAACGCCGCGTTCGCCGCGACCGGATGCGCGCCGGTCAGCACCACAGGTGTGCCGAGCAGCACAGCTCTGGCGTCGACCAATTCCATCGCGACAGCGCCAAGATCAGCGGCGGCCAAATCCAAAGCGCGCACTGTGATGTTTTTGGCCTCCAGCTCGCCGCGGATAATCTCCGTCATGCGGCGCACGCTGTCATGCATCGAGACATAGAGCAGCAACGCGTCCTTGGTGTTTTCACTTGCCCAGTCAGCATACGCGGACAAAATAAACTCCGGATGATTGTAAACTTGACCGTGGCTCGGCGCGATAATTTTCGGCGCCAGAGTTTTGATCAGCTCCAGATGTTTGCGGATATTCACGCGGAACGGCATCATGATCTCCGCGTAATAACGTTTGGCGGCGCAGTAAATAACCGCTTCGTCGCTCGGATAAAGATCGTCTGAAGCGTAATGCGCACCCAGAAAATCTGTCGTAAACAAAATCTTTTCTTCCGGCACAAAAGTAAACATCGTTTCCGGCCAATGCACCCACGGCGCGAAATGAAATTGCAAAGTCAGTCCGCCTAAATCCAGCGTGGCTTTGTCCTCGACCAGCAAAAATTTTTCCGCCGGCACATGCAGCAAATCGAGCAAAAGCTCGCGACATTTTGCGTTGGTCACAATCTTGGCCTGCGGATAAGCCCGGATAAAATCCACAAGCGCACCGCTGTGATCCTGCTCGGCATGATTAGCGATAATATAGTCGGGGTGGCAGTCCGCTTCTTTGATATTTTGCAGCCACTCCGCGGCAAAAGGCGGATCGACCGCGTCAATGACCGCGGTTTTTTGGCCACGCATCAGATAAGAATTGTAACTCGTGCCGTCCGGCAACGGGATCAGCGCGTCAAACAATTTGCGCTTAAAGTCATTTACGCCAACCGCGTAAATTTTTTCTGTAATTTTTCTTAACATTTAGTAATTCTCAGCCTTGAGTTCAAAATATTTTTGCGGATGCTTACAGGCCGGGCAGGTTTCCGGCGCTTCCGCGCCTTCGTGCACATAACCGCAGTTGCGGCAGACCCAGCGTACGGACTTGGCTTTTTTGAAAACCGAGCCGTTTTTCACATTATCCAGCAACTTGAGATAGCGGGTTTCATGTTCTTTTTCCACCAAGGCGATGTTCTCAAAAGTATCGGCGATTTCCGCAAAGCCTTCCGCTTTGGCTACCTGCGCAAAAGCCGGATACATTTCCGACCATTCTTCTTTTTCGCCGGCGGCCGCGGCCTCAAGATTTTCAGCGGTATTGCCGATACGACCGGCCGGAAACGCCGCGGTGATCTCCACCGCTCCGCCTTCTAAATATTTAAAAAATTTCTTGGCGTGCTCTTTTTCGTTTTCCGCCGTTTCCATAAACAACGCGGCGATCTGCTCGTAGCCCTCTTTCTTGGCCACGCTGGAAAACCAGGTATAGCGGTTACGCGCCTGCGACTCGCCAGCCACCGCCGTTAATAAATTTTTTTCTGTCTTGCTGCCTTTTAATAAAACCATATCGCCCTCCTAAAATATTTCCAACCATCAGACCAGAGGTATATTTTAACAAAAAATGGGTATTATTGAAATAGCAAATTCAAGGAGGGAATCATGGTTGTACCGCGTTTGAGTTTCAATGAACATACCGGGCATATTGAGCAAGGTCATTACGCGATCAAACGGCCGCTTTCAACTACGGCCACGCAAATGATGCTGGATATTTTGGAGTCGCCAAAACCGCTCACTTCACAGGAGCACAGCCCGGAAATCCGTTTCAATGCCCACCAGAGAATTTTGGCTTTAGCTGAATAAGCAAATTTTCTAGCGCGCGGCGTCTATGGCTGTGTTTGTTTTTCTCCTCGGGGGATAACTCCGCAAAAGTCTTTTTCAACGGCGGAAAATAAAAAACCGGATCATAGCCAAAACCATTATTTCCACGCATATCCTCTGTGATCAAACCGGCACATTTGCCCTCGGCTGTGTGCAAAATTTTTCGCGGATCGGCCACGACTAACACGGTGGCAAAACAAGCGGTGCGGCGCGCGGCCGGAACGTTTTTTAATTCGCGTAAAAGTTTCTCGCACAATTGCCGCGAAGTCGCGCCAGCGCCGGCGTATCGCGCGGAATACACGCCGGGCGCGCCGTGCAACGCGTCGACCATCAGACCGGAATCATCGGACAGCACTGTCTCGTTAATGTGTTTGGCGGTTTCCAGCGCTTTTTTTGCCGCGTTGCCCTGAAATGTTTCCTGATCTTCGATTATTTCAGGAACAGCGTAGCCGTTCAGTGAAACAATTTCCAGACCGGAAATTTTGCCGAGTATCGCTTTGATCTCTGTCACTTTATGTTGATTGCGCGAAGCAATGACCAGCTTCATTTTATTTCAAATAGGCCAGCGCTTTTTTGCCAATGTCCTTGCGTTTGTGCAGTCCGGCAAAAGATATCAAGTCCGCGGCTTTGTATGCGTTTTTAATCGCCGTTTTAATATCCGCGCCCAGCGCTGTCACGCCCAGCACGCGCCCGCCGTCGGTCACGAGTTTGCCGTCCCGCTTGGCGGCGCCGGCCTGAAAAACGTAGGTGTCCGGCAAAGCCGCGGCTGCCGCGAGACCGCTAATTTCCTGGCCTTTGGTATACTGGCCGGGATAGCCGTCCGCCGCCAGCACCACGCAAACCGCCGCGGCTTCAGACCATTCAATATTTTGCGCGGCGAGTTTGCCATCCAGACAGGCCTCGAAAATATCGACAATATCCGTTTGCAAACGCGACAGCACAGCCTGGGTTTCCGGATCGCCAAAACGGCAGTTGAATTCCACAACTTTTGGTCCGTCTGGAGTGATCATCAGTCCGGCGTACAGCACGCCTTTGTACGGAGCGCCTTCTTTGGCCAGACCGTCCAGCATCGGCTGAAAAATAGTTTCCCTGACCTGCCGCAAAACAGTCCCTGTCACGACCGGCGCCGGTGAATACGCACCCATGCCGCCGGTATTGGGACCTTTGTCCTCGTCATACACCGCTTTGTGATCCTGCGCCGAAACCATCGGCACAAAATCTTTGCCGTCGCAGAACGCCAGCAGTGACGCCTCTTCACCGGCCAAAAATTCCTCGATGATGATCCTCGCGCCACTCTCGCCGAAAACTTTATCTTTGAGCGCGGCGTTGATCGCGCGCTTGGCCTCGACCAGCGAGATCGCCACGGTCACGCCTTTGCCGGCGGCCAGGCCGTCCGCTTTGATGACCACCGGAAAACGCGACATATAAACATGCTCGAGCGCTTTTTGCGCGTCGTCAAAAACTTCGTAAGCGGCGGTCGGGATTTTGTATTTTTTCATGATCTTTTTGGCAAACATTTTGCTGCCTTCGAGCTGCGCGGCGGCTTGACTGGGGCCGAAAATCCTCAAACCCGCCTGCTCAAACTCGTCCACAATGCCGAGTGTCAAGGGCGTTTCCGGCCCGACGACGGTCAGATCGATCTTACTCTGCAGGGCAAAATCTTTAAGCGCGGAAATATTATCCGCCGCGATGTCGACACACTCCGCCAATTCCGCAATGCCCGGATTGCCCGGCGCGCAGTAAAGTTTGGTTACTCTGGGCGACTGGGAAATTTTCCAAGCCAGCGCATGTTCGCGTCCGCCGGAACCGATGAGCAGGATTTGCATGGAGATTATTTTAACACAAAACTTTCAGACAATCGCGCCGTTGGGGCCAGCTTACCGCAGCCCGACCCGCAAACGCTCTTCTTTGAGCCGCTCTTCCATAGTACGGAAATACTTCGCGGTGGAAATTTCGTCCAGAAATTTGGTCGCCTCGCGGTCCATTAAGCGTTTCCAGGCTTGTTTTTTATGCTCGCGGTCTTTTTCCAAAATCTTGCGGTCTTTCATGGATTTTACCAGACGCTCGCGCTGTTCCTCTTTGCGCTGATCAGCCTCTTTGGTTTTATTTTCCTGTT
>JAISEH010000022.1 GCA_031264205.1 Candidatus Margulisiibacteriota bacterium | reverse complement strand
TATGCTGGGACAGCGGCACATAGAGATATTCCGGCGCAGGCAGAGCCGTAATTGCTTTGCCGCGCGTCAAGGATTTGTAGTCGTTAGACACCGGTGTCCTCGTTGATATAGGCCAGGATAAAACCCAGCAGTAAAAATCCGCCCGGCGGCAAAACAAACAGCAAGAGCGGTGTATAACTCGCGGAAAAAACCGGCGCGCCAAATAAGGTGCCCGCGCCGAGCAGTTCACGCGCCGCGGCCAAGATGGACAAACCGGCCGTGAACCAAAAACCATTCGACAAGCCGTCCTTGATCGACGCCCAAATATTATTTTTGTAGGCAAAAGCTTCGGCGCGTCCCAGAATAATGCAGTTGACGACAATGAGCGGCACGAAAATCCCCAGAGCCTTGTACAGCTCGGGCGCAAAACCGGCCAGCAGCATGTCGATAATTGTCACAAAAGTCACCACAATAATAATGAACAGCGGTATGCGTATTTCCTGCGGGATAAAACGCCGCAGCAAAGAAACAAAAAAATTGGAAAACACCAGCACAAAAGTAAAAGCCAAGCCCATGCCCAGAGCGTTGACCAGCGCTGTCGTCACCGCCAGCGAAGGACAAAAGCCCAGCAGCAAACCAAAAGTCGGGCACAGTTTCAAAAGTTTTTTGATATTCATTGCTCCCAGAGATTTTACCTAGATACCCTGCTGTCGCGCAAGCGCGAGCGGAAGTCAGCGTGCAAGCGCAGATGCGGACGCAAAACCGCGCAAGCGCGGCTAACAAACTATGTTATAATAAATTCATGTTTTGGAAAGCGATTTTTCTCGGTATTATCGAAGGCCTCACCGAATTTTTGCCGATCAGCAGCACGGGACATTTGATCCTGACCGAGCGCATTTTGCACGGGCTTTCCGGCAATCCCAATTTCAGCAACGCGTTCGACGTGATCATTCAGCTGGGCGCGATCATGGCCGTGGTCAAGCTGTACGGCGCGATGTTCTGGCCTTTTCGCAAAGAATTTTACAGCAAAGTCCTGCCGATCTGGCTCAAAATCCTGGTCGCTTTTTTGCCGGCGGCGGTTTTAGGTTTCTTGTATAGAACGGAAATAAAAACTCTTTTCGAGCCGCGCATCGTGGCCGCGGCTTTGATTTTTTACGGCGTGCTGATGATAGTTTTAGAATTCGCGTTGCGCAAACGGCCGGCCAAAACCAGCGTGATGTCCGACATCGGCTGGCTGACCGCTCTGGCGCTCGGTTTTTTTCAATGTCTGGCCATGGTGCCGGGCACCTCGCGTTCGGCGGTGACGATTATCGGCGGATTGCTGCTGGGCTTGAGCCGGACAGCCGCGGTGGAGTTTTCGTTTTTTCTGGCCGTGCCGACTATGCTGGGCGCGGCGGCGCTGACCCTGTATGACACCGCTCTGTCTTTCACCGCAGCGGAATGGATCATGCTGATCGCGGCGTTTTATTTTGCCTTTTGGACAGCCTTGCTGGTCATTCAATTTTTCCTGCGTTATCTGCGCAAATACAATTTTGTGCCGTTCGGAATTTACCGCATTATTCTCGGCCTTATCGTGCTTTGGGTTTTGCGTTAAAGAACAGGCGCTTGATCCGCCGGATTGGGAAATTTCGGCTCAATGATCACACGCTCCGCTTCCGTGGTAATTTTCCGGTGAAATTCCCGCGCCGCGTAACCCAGTGCCAAAAGATCGCGCCGGATATACCTGATGATCCGCCCTCTTCTGGCCGGCAAATTGTCCCGCACAACATGGCGCGGCCGCATAGGCAATCTGGCACTATATTGCGCTTGCTCCCGCCGGTATATTCTGTAATATTTTCTGTAATTTTCTTCGCTGTCGAGCGTGCCGTTCTGTATCAAAGTAAGCCAGAAATATATTCTGCTTGTGTACTCCGCCGCTGTCAGCACACCCGCTCCGGCCAGACGATTAGTGTTAATCCGCCCGCCGGTATATATCAGTAGTTTTTCCAGCTCCGCGGAACTGGACTTCAACACCGCTACCCAGGCTTTGATCAAAGCCTCCAGGTATTTTTGGCTCAATCCATCCAGTATTCGCAAATATTCAGCGCAGGCCGGCCAGTTTTGCGGGTCATTTTCCGCCAGTCCCTGCGCGGCCACATTTTTTACTTCGGCGCAGGCGGCGTCATAGGCGGACAGGAGAGCCGTCCGTTCCTGCTCCGCTATAATTTTCGCCTCCGTCAGACGCAGGACAAAATCCGCCGACTCCGCCAGAGCATACCATTGGGGATTTTCATTGATCTTTTGCGGATCGGGATATTTGCGATTGTGCCGGCTGCGCTCTTTGTCAAAATTCGTCAGCGAATTCACCGCAATATCCAAATAGCACGCATAAGCATACAGCCCTTTTTCAATATCCTTCGCGGTGACATTATTATTTACTATATATTCTCTGTCGTGCCGCTTCTCATTGTTCGCGCCGAATTTTTCCTGATTGTAAATATTGGTGTAGTCTTTCAGGTCTGCTTTACGATGCAGTATCTGGTACAGAAAAGCAAGGCCTCGCTTGCCGGGGCTGGTGTTTTCAATTATCTTTCGCGGCGGTGTCAGACCGGAGGGATTGTCCGCGTCTCCGGTATGGTCATCGCCTCTGGATTTATTGGCCTGGGGGTAAACCACATCGATATGACTGCTGCTCTCAAAACCATTCCAGAGATTTAGCATATCTATATATTCAGCTTTGTATTGTTCCTGGTAGTCCTTATTGGATTTTTCGTAGTAACTCAAAAAATTTATACACTTATTATGCAACTCTTTGTGCGTTATTGTTTCTTTTTTCCCGTCAGCGGCAATATATGTAAATTCTTTGTCGCTGCGTTGTAATGGTTTATTCTTATTGCCGGCATTCACATACTCACGCAGAGCATACAATGTCTTTTCGGGCGGCCATTTTTCTCGCTTCAGCGGCGCGTCCGGCTGATACTGCGCGTTGACCGCCACACTTTCTTTTGCGGCGATAAGATTTCTATACATAGTTTCTTATTCCTTACTTGGTTTATCTATGTTAAGTTATCGCAAGTTTTGTCGGAAAGTTGCAAATTTTTTATTTGCGCAAATATAAATGGCTTTCGCGTTAATCCGCGCTAAAACAGGTCGACCAAAAAAGAAATGGTCGCGTTCGGCAAAAAAGTCGTTTGGCTGTACGTGATCTTTCCATCTGTCGTGCCGTAGTCCCATTTATTCTCCGCGTTATAAAGAGAGACAGCGGCCACATCGGCTTTGATGGAAAATCTATTATTCAATTGCCATTTTGCGCTGCCGCCAAAACTCCAAGTCGTGCCGGAAGTCTTATCTTCAGTATCTGAATCTTTATTTTTCGTCTCGCTGGCAGCGCCAGCCAAACGGCCGAAAGCGCCCAAAGACCAATCGCCCTTGGTCAAGAAATAATAGGTGCCCTGCAAAGCAAACGCGCTTTTGGTTTCCGTTACTCGGGCGCCGTCTTTCACATCCTCAACTTGTTTGTCATTGATAAATTCCGCCTGCACATCGACCGGCAATTTAAATTTATCACTCAAAGACCAGATCAAGCCGACACGCGGAGACGGGTTTGTTATATCCAAAGGCACGTAAGCGCCGAATTCCGCAAAAACCAGAGAAAACAAAACAAGAGGCAAAACTAATAATTTTTTCATTTTACACTTATTGTGTCACAAGCGCTCCTCGCTGTCCAACGCGGCAAGAAAAATTTGCAATCAATCTCACAAAGTTACGAATAAGTAATTAGATGTGGAAAAGTAAGATGATTGCCGATCGGCAAATCGCCGCGGATTTTTTGCGGAATTTTGCAAGCGAAAGCAAGAGTAAGCATTATTTACTGCGCGACCGCCGCAAAAAAGTTATGCAGTCTTTGCTGGCGCTGGGTTATGTCTCTCCGCCGGAAGCCGCGCAAATCCAGCTGCATTCCGACACCGCCAAAATAAATTTTTGGTATTATTTGTTTTACCAAAATCTGCCTATTTTTGAAAATCTCGGCAAAAGTATGCGCGAGGCGGTATGGCGGATTATCGCGGCACAGCTGGCGGCCGCGCCGCAACACTGGCTGGGCAGTCTGAATAATATTTTGGACGCCATGCAACAGCGTAAATTAAATCCTTTCCTTGAAGAAACTCGCCTCACTCAGTTTATTCAAGAAAGTCCTTTCAATTATTTTACTATTCCGCTTTACAGGCATTATTCCGCGCTCACCGCGGACAAACAAAAAAGTTTTTGCCGCGACGCCGCGGCGGCTCAGCAGGCAATACTTGCTGACCTGCCGTACGCCGCGGTAAAAAAGATGCTGCCCCGCTGGGGATTTTTGCCGGAAAGCCGCCGGGCTTTTGATTTGCTGCTGCAGGTCATGCCCTGGCAGACCGCTTTTCCGCAAAACAATTTGCGGCAGATCTATCGCGTTTTCCGCCGCAACACCGGCCGCGACTTTACACTGCGCGGACAACTGGCCGCCGAGTTTCCCGAATTGTCCGGCCAAGTGTTAAGGCGCGGCGAGCATTATTACCGGCTGGGCAAATCAGCGTGGCATATTCCTTTTGGCGGACTGGCGGATATTTGCACCGCGCACCGGCCGGAAATTCTCTGGCGCTGTCCGGAGTTCAATCTGATCAGTATTTACGACGCCAAAAATTATTTGGGTTTTTTAATGACTTTGTTTTTGTCCGTCCCGGAGCACGGCAAGTATCTCGTCCTGTACGGCAGCGAGCCAGCGGCAAGTTTTGTAAAAGGCCAGTATACCGCCGCTCTATATCAAGAATTTATTTCTGTCTGTCAGGAATACGCCGCGATGGCCGGCTTGAGCGGCGCCGGACAGACGGACTGCCCGGCCTGGCACAGCAACAGGCCGCAGCTGCGCGATCACATCAAAAACAGGATCGCTGTTCTGCCAAAATTAAATCTAGCCGCAAACTATGTGGATTATTGGGGCTACCGAAGCAGTGGAATTTATTTGTTTCCCTAAAATATCCCGCGGCGTCTGGCAAATAAAAGCGCGACGCGCTAAACTGACGTCATGAAAATCGCGCTGGCGCAGGTCTATCCCACGCTCGGCAATCTCGCCGCTAATTACGCTTTGCTGGAAAAAGAAATTTTGGCGGCGCGGCAAAACGGCGCGCGGCTGATAATTTTTCCGGAGCTGGCGTTGACCGGCTATTTGCTCAAGGATCAGGTCTATGACTTGCTGCCTCTCGCGCGGGAATATCTCGCTAAATTGACTGAATTGAGCAAAGGCATCGATTTGCTTTTCGGCTCCATCGAGGAGCAGAACAGCCGTGCTTACAACGCCGCGTTTTATTTGAGCGGCGGAGAGCTGATCCACACGCACCGCAAAGTTTATCTGCCGACTTACGGCATGTTCGATGAAAAACGTTATTTCAGCGCCGGCAGCCAATTCCAAACTTTCGCGTCAGTCTTGGGACCAACTGCTATCTTGATCTGCGAAGACGCCTGGCATTTTTCCAGCGCGTATCTGGCGGCGAGCGCCGGCGCGGAAAATGTTGTGATCATATCCTCGTCGCCTTACCGCGCCGGCATTGCCAAACAGTGGCAGAACATCAATCGCGGCATCGCTGAAAATCTGGCCATGAATGTTTTTTACTGCAATCGCGCCGGTGTGGAAGACGGCGTGACTTTTTGGGGCGGCAGCGCGGTTTACACCAATGACGGAGAGCTGCTCGGCGGCGCGGCGGAGCTAAAAACCGAAACGCTGTTCCTTGATCTGCCGGAAAACCACGAGGCCAGACAGCGGTCGGTTTTCGTGCGCGACGAGCGGCCGGAAATTGTCTTAAAAGAATTATCGCGGATTTGGCAAAGCGTTCTCTGAATGATTTAGATTATACGCCACAATGCTGCCCATTGTTTTTTTCGCCGCGTCTAATTCCTTATTGGCCAGATCAATGCTGATATGCAAATGATCCGCAATTTCTGTCATAGGAATTTTCGGGTGACCTTCCAGACCAAAAGAAAAATCTAAAATCTCTCTTCTCTGGTACGGCAGCAAAGTCAGAGCCTCATTTACTAAAGCGCTCAGACGTTCAACTACGATTTTATCCTCCAGCAAATCCTCTGGATTCACATTTATACTGTGCAAAAAATTATTCACATTATCCACAGGAATGTATCCTCGCAAACGACGCGGCATTTCGTAATAACGCACTATTTTCAATTTGGACGGGTCGATCTTGAGATCCGAGTAACGCTGTGAAATTCTGGTAAGCTCTCTCACGCCGTACTTTTTGTTATCATAGACCACTAAAGTCCGGCCATCAGCGAGCAATTCGGGCAGCCATTTCATTTTACAGATAGGAACTTTTATAACAACCCATTTTTCCGCACCCATATTGATAGATTTAGTGAACATCCAACACCTCCGAGAATATATCGTGATTTCCCAGCATTTGTTGCAAATTCTTAGGTATGAGCTAAACTTATTCACTATGGAAAAAACCGTTTTAATTTTAACAGA
>JAISEH010000057.1 GCA_031264205.1 Candidatus Margulisiibacteriota bacterium | reverse complement strand
TAATTGTTACAGCGCCTGTCAGGTGGGCTGTGGCACGGACTGCGCGGCGACCTGTTCGGCGGATTGTGCCGCAAGCTGTGCGGTAAACTGCAGCACGGACTGTCGCAATAATTGTTATGACTCTTGTATGAGCGGTTGTCTGAACGGTTGCGCACATACCAGCCGCTATGGGACAGATCCGGCCGGTCGGCAAACTCCTGTAAACAGCCAAGCCAATCGGGGCAACGGCAATTCTGCCGCAAGGAGAGACCCTCAAAAACAGCCTGAAGGAACAGCTAGTTAGGTTAAAGAAAGGGATTCGAATATGCCGGATAAAACAATAATGCCTTTGCTGCACAAAGACAGGATAGAGGTAGATATTCTGCGAAATAAAATGTTTTGTGCCAAACAAGCCGCCGCTCCAGAAGCTCTGCCGGAAGGAGTGAGCAAGGCCAAAGCGCTGTCTTTTTTTAAGGAAGCAATTTTTGCTCTGGGCGACGCCGAGTTTTTGTATGAAAAATTTTGGCAGGATATTGCCGCGCGGCACAATATAAGCAAAGAACTGCAAGAAAGACTGTACATAGAATTTGCCGCCGCGGAAATACGTCTGCGGGGAGGTGAAGCATGATTCCGGCGGCCAGACAATATGAAGGGCTTAATATTACTTTTCAAGTGACCGAAGACTGCAATCTGCGTTGCAAGTATTGTTATGAAGTGAATAAGCGGCCGGGAAATTTGCCATTTGAATATGCGCAAAAATTTATTGATATTATGCTCGCCGAGGAAGACCCGATAGGGCTGCTCGATACGGAAACAAAATGGCTGTTGCAAAGAGGTTTGGTTTTGGATTTTATCGGCGGCGATGCTTTGATGGTCCCCGATTTGGTGGACAAAATACTCCGCTATTATCAATATAAAGCGGTGGAGCTGAATCATCGCTGGGCCTACCGCTGGCGCGCGTCGATTTCCACCAATGGCACTTTATTTAAAAACCCCAACGTCAGGGATTTTATGATGAAATACAAAGACAGTTTGTCGGTCGGCATCAGCGTGGATGGCTGTCCGGAAATCCACGACCGCAACAGGATTTGGAAAGACGGCTCCGGCACAATGAAAGATATTCTTCAATGGTGGGATTGGTACATGGAATGGACCAACCGAGAATTTGCTTCAACCAAAGCCACTTGCAATCGAGAGACGATACCTTATCTCACTAAATCGATTAAGTTTTTGCACGAAGAGCTGGGCTTGCGGCAGATCAATATGAATTTTATTTTTGAAGACATGCATTTGACCCAGGCTGATCTGGACTTACTGGATCAAGAAATGGAAAAATCGGTGGAATATATATTGGAACACCGGCATGATTTGTATGTGGGTATGTTCAGCAAAAGTTTTGGCCTGGGCGACGCGATGCGCGAGCCGGATAAGGGCTGGTGCGGCTCGGGAGCCATGCCTTGTTTGTCGATTAATGGGAAAATTTATCCTTGTTTTCGTTTTACGCCAAACACTATGCACAACAAAGACCTGGATTTTAATGTGGGAGATGTCTGGCAAGGGCTGATCCACAAAGACCGTTTTCAAATAGTGCGCGCCCAAACCCGGGAAAAAATTTCTCCTAAAATGTGCAAGGACTGTGCTGTAGAAAGCAGCTGCGCTTGGTGCATCGGCAGCTCTTTCGCGGAGAAAGGAGAGTTTTGCCGGCAGACCAATATTTGTGAAATACACAAAAGGCAGGCTAAGTGGGCCAGAAAATACTGGGAAGAATACGACAAACTGGAAGGAACAAAAACTTTTGATGACACAGGCCGGACGATTCTGGCGGAATAAATATTTTAAGGAGGAATTTATGACAAAAGAAAATGAAACAAACCTACAAGCAGACAATAAACAAAACGAGATTTGCCCTGTCTGCGGCAAAGTCCACGATATTCGGCAAAATTTAGGCGTCAAAGCCACGCCGGAGGAAGTGGACAGCGTGCACTTAATTAACAATCGGATCAACGCGGCGATACAAGCGGCGCAGCCCTCCGCCGTGCAGCCCGGCGTCACCAAAGAACAAGTGCAGTTATTTGTGGCGGCGGCTTTAGAAGCCAGAGCCGAGGCCGAGGCTTTGCAGAGCGCCTGGTGGAAAGAAATTTTTGCCAAATACCCCGCGTTGCCGAAAGATAAAAATGTGTATGTGGATTTTGACACAGGCGAGTTTTATATTTTGACACCGCACGCACATAGCTGAGCGCGCTAAAGCATGTATTTATACCAAACCATTGTAAAAGAGCTGGCGGATTATCCTCTGGATTATTTTGTCTCTCCTTTGCGGATCGGCTGTGTGTCGTTGATGCTGACCAAACGCTGCACCAATCAGTGCGGCCATTGCTGTAATTACAGCTCGCCGCAGGCCGCGGAACAAATAGACCTGCCGCTGGCCGAAAAAATTATCGAACAAGCGGCGAGCTTGAAACATTACAATATTCAGATCTGGGGCGGAGAGCCTTTTTTGCATAAAAATTTATTTGAGGTATTGGCCTGTTGCCTGCGGCACAAACTTGGTGTGCGGCTCAATACCAACGCTTTTTGGGTCAGCTCACCCCAGGTGGCGCGGGATTTTATCAATAAACTCAAACCTTTGCTGGCCGCCGCGGGAGTGGATTTGGTTTTCTTTATCAGCTGCGATAAATTTCATCAACAGCAACCAGCGACGCCGCTGGAAAACGTGGTCAATTTTATTCTGGCGCTGGAAGAAGAAAGCGCCGCGGGCGCTACGCCTGTTTCTTACAACATTGTCTCGGTCAAAGCGCGCGAGGACACGACTATTGACGAACTTTTCAGCGTTTTGCGAAAAAAAATACCGGACAGAATTAGCTCGATTATAAAAAAAATCAATTTTGTGCCTATAGAAAATTCTGTCGGGCGGGCGAAAACAATCTCCAGCGCGGAGATTAACTATGCTCCGCAGGGCAATGCGCTGGCCGATCTGTCTCAGGATATTACAATTTATATTTCGGCCGCGGGTAATATTGTTTTTAGTGAAAACTGGATCGGGGATAATATTTTTCCTCTGGGTAATATAAAAGAAATGTCCCTGCCGGAAGCCGAAAAAATTTTGTCTGGCCAGCGTTTATTTAAGCTACTCCAGCTTCATCCGGCCAAATATTTTTTTTATCCTTTTCGCAAATATGTGGATGTTTTGGAGATCACCAACAGCATTGCTTCCGGCCAGCTGAAAAATACTATGATCATACGCGACCGCATCGCCGGTTTGATGCAGATTACAGAAAAACAATTTGATAAATCGGCGGAGCTGTCCCAAGCCAGACAGATTTATGTTGAGCAGCCGGACCTTCAAACCGCGCGCAAAAATCTGCACAGCATTGATCTCTACGGCGATCTTGCAGACCGTTTTTATTTAAAAAATTTACTGCGCCAAACTACAGACGCGGTCTTGCGGCAGGATATTCAGGCTTTACTGGATACTACGTATTCATATTAAAAAGAGGTTTACAATATGGAAGACAGGTATATTGAAGCTAACGTTGGCGGCGGACTAAGCTCTAATATTGACCAGCTATCCGCGTTTGTTTTTCTCACCGAAGTGCATCCTGAATGGCTGAACCCCAATATAAAAGTAACCACTGTCTTTGATAGTTTTCCGCAGCTGCCCTGGAATGGCGGACGCTGTATTGAAAACAAATCAATTCCTTTTAGCGAAATGCAGAAAAGGGTCAATTTTTTTAATGAACGCGGGATCGGCGTGAATTTTACTTTTACAAACACTTTGTTGAAAGAAGCGCATCTTGAGGATAAGCCGGGCAATCAAATCCTGCGAGCCTTTGAAAATCGGCTTAACGGCGTAGTGATTTACAGCCCGTTGTTGGCGCATTATGTGCGAAAAACAAATCCTTTATACAAAATTATTCTTTCTCAATCCAAATTGCTTTGGGATAAAACGCAATTGCTGGCTGCTTTTGAAGACCATGATCTGGTGGTTGTTTCTCCGGAATTTAATCGGGATATTGCTTTTCTGAAGCAACTGCCTGCGGAGAAGACCTCGCTGATTGCCAATAATTCCTGCGCTCCTTTTTGTCCACTCAGTCGGCAGCATTTTGACGCTATCTCCATGCTCAATTTTGGCGAGCAAGTGAACAATCCGGCCAGCGCTCTTTGTCAGTCTCTCAAACAGAAAGGAACGCTGCGTCTGCGCCCCAGTGAAGTCTTTAGTATTTTTGGTCAGACGGGAATAAAAAATTTTAAATTTGCGACCCGCAATTATGATCCCCAATCCACTATAAATACGCTGGGCGAATATTTTGTGTTGTCCGCGCATAGAGATGATTTCTTGCAGTTTATGGCTGCTTGCTGTTAACGTGGTGGAGCTTGCTCCGCGCGTTGACACTCACCCGTCCGCTCTTTATAATACTGCTTCTAGCAAAGAAAGAGGTGCGTAAGATTAAGCCAAACGAACTGCTCAATCAGTATATCCGCGCGGAAAAGGTCAAATTGATTTTAGACGACGGTCAGCAGGTGGTGCTGGCCAAAAGCGAGGCTCTCGCGCAGGCCAAAGAAGCAGGGTTGGATTTATTCTTGGTGTCGCCCAATGCGGAGCCGCCGGTCGCCAAGATTTTGGATTACGGCCAGTACCGTTATAAAAAAGAAAAAAAGCAAAAAGACGCGAATAAAAAAAGCAATAATAAAACCAATGTTTTAAAAGAATTGAAATTAACGCCGCGCATTGGCCAGCATGATTTTGCGGTGCGCCTGAAACACGGCCGCGAGTTTTTGACCAAAGGCTACAAAGTAAAATTGACCGTGTTTTTTAAAGGCCGCGAGGGTACGCATCCGGAGCTGGGACACGCCTTAATCGCGCAGTATTTGGAGCAGATCGCGGATTTGGGCTGGACGGACAGCCCGACGCTGACCCCCAGACTGCTTGGCCGTCAGATGTCGATAGTGATCGTGCCCGGGCGTAAAAGAATAATGGAGATTGCGACGGAAATACAGTCCGCCGCGCCCGAGACGAAACCAAAGGAGAACGAAAATGCCTAAAATGAAAACCAGAAAATCCGCAGCCAAGCGTTTTAGAGCGACCGGCGGAGGCAAAGTGTTGCGGCAGCCGGGCAGCAGTGCCCATTTGCGCGAATGTAAAAAACCGAAAAACAAAAAGAAATTGAGCAAATTGCAGCCAGTGCATAAAACCGATTTGCAAAAATTAAAAGTAATGCTGCCCTATTTATAGAAGGAGAAAAAAATGCGCGTCAAACGAGGCAACGTCGCCAGACAAAAAAAGAAAAAAGTTTTTAAACGCACGAAAGGTTTCCGCGGCGCGGGCAAAAAACTTTTCAAAGCTTCGGCCAATGTCCGCGCGATCAAAGCCGGCGTCAAGGCCTACCGCGACCGCCGCAAGAAAAAAGCTGAGTTTCGCGCGCTGTGGATACAGAGATTGAGCGCCGCGCTGACCGCGCTGGGACTTTCTTACTCCAAATTTATCGGCGGTTTGAAAAAGGCCAATATTAAACTTGACCGCAAAATTCTGGCTGACCTGGCGATTGCGGACAGCGCTGTATTCGCGCAGATCGCCGCCAAAGCCAAGGGCTAGCCAATGATTCAAATGGAATTAAGCGGTCTCGGTTTTGATCCGCGCAATATGTCCCCGATAGTTCTTTTGAAAGACAGCGAGGAACGCAATTTTTTGCCGATCTGGATCGGCATGTTTGAGGCCGGCGCTATCGCTATGGCTTTGCAGGATTTCAAATCGCCGCGGCCGATGACCCACGATCTCATCGCCAATATTTTTGCGCAAATGCAGGCCGCTGTGGAAAAAGTGGTGATTGTCGACCACAAAGAAGACACTTTTTACGCGGTGCTGGAGATTCGTCCCAAAGGCGCCAAAGAAGTGGTGAAAATCGACTGCCGCTCCTCCGACGCCATCGCTATCGCGGTGCGTACCGGCTCGCCGATTTTTGTGCTGGAAAACGTGATGCTCAACGCCAAAATGGTCAATTCTGAAAAAGACAAAGAGGAAACCGCCAAGTTTCAGGAATTTATCAACAACGTCAATCCGGACGATTTCAAAAAATATTTCAACAAACAGTAATGACCGGAGAATTCTCCGCGGACCTGTATAAATATGAGCTGCCGCCAGAATTGATCGCGCAGACTCCGGCCGCGCGGCGCGAAGATGCGCGTCTGCTGATTTTGCGGCGGGAAAATAATTTCCTAGAGCACAAATATTTTCGCGATATTCTGGATTATCTGGAGCCGCAAGATTTACTGGTTTTCAACGACACCAAAGTTTTGCCGGCGCGTCTGCTCGGTCGCAAAGAAACCGGCGCGCAATGCGAGGTTTTTTTGCTGAAACAACTTGACGCCGCGCATTGGGAAGCGCTGGTCAGACCCGGCCGGCGTTTAGCGTCCGGCAGTGTGGTGCGTTTCGGCGCGGATTTCGCGGCGGTAATTTTAGAAAAATTGTCTGACGGTCGGCGGCGCGTGGAATTTTCTTTTGCCGGGGATTTTTGGGAAAAACTTTTTCGTTACGGACAGACGCCCTTGCCGCCGTATATCAAGACAGTCACTCCGGCTCCGCTCCCTAACGGGCTTACAGTCAGTGACCGCTTAGAATTGGCCGAACGTTATCAGACTGTCTATGCCAAGACGCCGGGCGCCGCCGCCGCGCCGACCGCCGGACTGCATTTTTCTCAAGAATTACTGGACAAGATCGCGGCCAAAGGCACGGCCAAAGCTTTTGTAACTTTGCATGTCGGGACGGGGACTTTTCAGCCGCTCCAGACCGCGGATATACGAGAGCATCGTATTCATGCCGAGGAGTATTTTTGTCCGGAACAGACAGTGCAGGCCGTGCGGGAATGCCGCGCGCGCGGAGGACGCGTGATCGCAGTCGGCACCACGTCCGCGCGCGTACTGGAAACCGCGGCGGAGCAAATTCTGCGCGGCGCGGAAACATCCGCGCTACAGGGCAGCACCAGCCTGTATATTTATCCGGGGTATCAATTCAAAATTGTCGACGCGCTGATCACCAATTTTCATCTGCCCCGGTCTACGCTCCTGCTGCTGGTCTCCGCCCTGGCCGGCCGCGAGAAAATTTTGGCGGCCTACCGAGAAGCCATACGGCAAAAATACCGCTTTTTCTCATTTGGCGACGCTATGCTGATAATTTAAAAGCGCGGCATTTTTGCCATATTTACACCAAAAATATGCCTATTAAGCGTCTAGAGCGGATTTTTTTATAAAATTTCGCTTGACAAAAATGCATACCATGCTATTATAATACTGTACTAGAGTATCCCTGTTATGAATGGTTATGCGCGCGTTGTGGTTATGCCCGAATAGAGAAAGCGAGGTGGGCAATGCTGTTATTCGTGGCGCTGGTGATTTTGGCTTGTTGGTTGATTGTGTATTTTGCGATGCAACTGGATACTGATATGACGGCTGGCGGTTTAGAATATGGCGTATGTGCCGGTTTAGGGTTTATGGGCGCTTTTGGCTGCATGGATTATTTGATGTTCAAATAATTTTAGTTTAGCGCAAAAATTTTGAAAAAAAGGGACAGAGTTTTTAAATTCTGTCCCTTTTTCTTTGTGATGCCGCGCCAGAGCTTGCGCCGCGATTTACGGGTCATAGGCGCGGAGCGCTCTTGCTGTTTACAAAACCCAAAAACAGGTTATAATTACCCGCATGGCGGATAAATACAATTTTGTAATAAATTCCTTTGTAGCACCCCCCCCCCACCCAGAATTTTTGGCGTACCTACGCTAAAAACCTAGCATTTTCCGTATTTAAGCATTTAACAAATTTCTCCTGTGTTACGTAACTCCGGGCTACAACCCCACCAACCAAAATTTACTTCGCAAATTTTGGTTTGCCTCCCCTTACTAAGAGGAGGCCAGCAGCGTTAGCTGCGGTGGGGTGTTTCGCTTACGCGAAACATTGGAACGAAGAAAGAAAATAAAAAACACACAGGAGAAAAACCATGAAAAAAATAATTTTAGCGATTTTCACAATCATGCTGACACTGGCAATATTCGGCTACGGCAAAACTGCGTCCGACTCCGGCGGTGGTTCGTCAGGCGGCGGCGGTCCTGCGCCATCGGCTGTGAAATTTATTATCAGGACCAACGACACAGGAAACTTTACTACACTGGATAATGACGGCAATGTAATTGGAACTATTGCTGTTCCGGCTGAGTATACCGCGTTGTCCAACCCGATAGCTGACCATGACAGTTTTATGTATATTTACAAAGATACTAACAACGATTACCACTTACAACTTGGCACATTTGACAGCAATGAGCAAATTGAGCTGCTTACCGGCAATGCTAGTACTGTTTGGGGAACGGATGTGGACAATAAATTTTCCGGCCCAAATCATAATTTCTTTGTGCGGGGTGATAACGGTTATGATAGTAGTATTTGTGACACATTGCAGATGTATCATCCATTTAATTTTTTTTATGTTTCTGATTGGTTTGGGGCGGATTGGCTGGATGAAGACACAGTGATATATGCAGATTTTGACTCTATAAAAAAAATAAACAAAAACGGCAGTAATGTAACCAGTTATGGAAAGAGTTTAAATACTAACCATGCTATAGCTGTGTCACCGGACAAAAGCAAAGTAATTTGCGGAAATTCCAGCAACAGCGGAGTGCAGATTTACTCTCTTTCCTCTGATTTTTCTACCCTGACTGATTACCAAGCGGTTGTATATCCAGTCGAAGTATCTGGTGGTCGCATAACCAGAGCTTTGTGGATTGATAATAACACCGCTGTCGTGGTGATAAAAGCAAACGGTGGCGCTATGTATTTATACAGAATAGACAGTTCACCGACAATTACCGAAGTTACTCCGGTGGTGGATAATGGTTACTATTATAATTTGGCTTATTCTGTCAGCGACCAGCGTTTATACTTTCATAATGCTATCGGGGGACAACTGTACTCTGTGCCGTTAAGCGGCGGTGCGCGCACTCTTGTTTATTCCGGTGATTCCGGTGTGGATGGATTTGCTTTAAGGAATTAAGCTGCGTAAACTTATTCATGTCGAACCGCCAAAAAGACCCGCAAAAAGTCTTAATGGCGGTTCGTCGCGCGTTGCCGTCTGACGAGTACAAATGATTTAAAGTATTCGCTCTATAGGCTGATGTTTGTTATAATTTTCCCCGATTTGTTTTAGCTTCAAGAAAGGGCGAAAATGTTTAAAAAGATTTTGATCGCCAATCGCGGCGAGATCGCGGTGCGGATCATCCGCGCCTGTCAGGAACTGAATGTGGCGACGGTGGCCGTGTACTCCGAGGCTGACCGCGAAAGCCTGCATGTGCGCATGGCCGGCGAAGCGTATTGCATCGGTCCGGCTCCGTCCAAGGACAGTTATTTGAATATTCCCCGCCTGATCGCTGTCGCGGAAATGACCGGCGCTGACGCGATCCATCCGGGGTACGGTTTTCTGGCCGAGAGCGCGGCTTTTGCGGATATCTGTCAGGCGCACAATATCAAGTTTATCGGGCCGTCGGTGCAGGCGATCAACGGCATGGGCGACAAAGCCAGCGCCCGCCAAACTATGCAGGCGGCCGGTGTGCCCTGCGTGCCCGGGACGGAAAATATTGTCCCTGATGTGACGGCGGCGCGGCAGGCCGCCGGGGAAATAGGCTATCCGCTGCTCATCAAGGCTACGGCTGGCGGCGGCGGACGCGGTATGCGTCTGGTGGAAAAAGCGGACGAGCTGGACAAACTTTTTGCCGCGGCGTCGGAAGAGGCCAAGTCCTGTTTTGGCAACGGCGGCGTGTATCTGGAAAAATATATTCTC
>JAISEH010000082.1 GCA_031264205.1 Candidatus Margulisiibacteriota bacterium | reverse complement strand
ATAAGCGGGCAAAAGCACGGAAATTTTCATGCCAAAAGTTTATGCTATTATTTTGGCAAATGCAAAATAAGAATGATGAATATTTTATGCGCACGGCTTTGCGGCAAGCACGGAAAGCTCTGCAAAACGACGAAGTGCCGGTCGGCGCGGTCATTGTCAGAAACGGGCGCATTATCGCGCGTGGCTGGAATGAACGTGAGAAAAAACAAGACCCGTGCCGGCACGCGGAGATTGCGGCCATACAGCGTGCCGCGCGCGCGCTAGGCAGCTGGCGTTTACTGGACTGCGCTCTCTACGTCACGCTGGAGCCTTGCGCGATGTGCGCCGGCGCGATAGTGCTAGCCAGAATACCGCGCGTGATTTACGCCGCCGCCGATCCCAAAGCTGGAGCCTGCGGCTCTGTGCTGAATATACTGGCTGAAAAAAAATTAAATCACCACCCCACAGTACTCGGCGGTGTGCTGGCGGACGAAGCCGGACAAATGCTCAAAGATTTTTTTAAGGCGGCGCGGGGAAAAAAGAAGTAGAGCGAATATTTTCAAGTGTTAAGGGCAGGCTTTTTAATTGCCTGCCCTTTTTCCAGCCGCCAGCCGGATCAGCGACGGCAACAGCGAGCAGACCAGCACGACTGTCAAAATATAATAATTATCCAGCGGCACGGTGCCGAAAACCATATTCAGCGGCCGCACATAAACTATTGCCCACGTGACCAAAACATTTAACGCAAAAAATAATTTCAGCAAGAAATTCGGCCGGAAAAATTTTTGCCAGAGATTGCCGTCACGCAGGACGAAAGAATAAATTTGCGGACTGAGCAGCGCGATGACAAAAGCCGCGGTCTGCGCGTAAGCCAGCTGATTTTTGGCGTGAAACGCTGTGCTCTCCACGCCGGCCGGCAGCGCGTTGATAAACCACGCCGCCAAGAAACCAACGGCGATCATCGCGCCGAAAATAAAGCCGTCCACAAACATTTTCGTCCGCTCCGTTTTATTGATCAGCGGCTCGTCAAGCCGGCTGGGCTGGCGGCGCATGATATCCGCCGCCGCGCTGTCGGTGCTGATCGCCACGGACGGCAGAGATTCCATGACGACATTAGACCAGAGTATTTGCAGAGGCAGCAACGGCGCGCCAAAACCAAACAGCGGCAGGCCGAGTATGGCCAGCACTTTGCCGATATTATTTGTGATGAGATAGACGATCAATTTTTTGAGATTGCTGTACACAGTCCGGCCTTCACGCACAGCCTGCACGATCGTCGAGAAATTATCATCCGTCAGAATAATGTCCGCCGCTTCCTGCGCGACCTGCGTGCCGGCCTTACCCATGGCGATGCCGACATCGGCTTTTTTGAGAGCGGGCGCGTCATTCACGCCGTCGCCGGTCATGGCCACGATATGTTTATTGGCTTTGAGCGCGGCGACTATATCCAGCTTGTCCAGCGGCGCGACACGCGAATACACGCGCAGGTCTTCCACAGCTTTGGCGCGTTTGGCTTCCGAATATTTTTCCCAATCCCGGCCTTCCACGACCTGCGTGATTTTCCGCGCGATGCCGACATGCTCGGCGATGGAAAATCCGGTTTTTTTGCTATCGCCAGTGATCATCACCACCTGCACTCCGGCGGCGTGAGCTTCTTTGATGACCTGTTTCACTTCGTCTTTGGGTGGATCGTAAATCACCGCCGCGCCGAGGAACACGCCTTTGGACGCCGGAGTGGTCAGAGAAACTTTGCCGCTAAATTTAGCAAAGCCGATCAGCCGGAATCCGCCGGCCGATTTTTCCGCTAGCTCGGCCAGAAATTGTTTGGGCTTGAGCGGCAGGATTTTAGCGCCGTCGTGCCAGCGATCGCACAGCGCGAGGATTTTTTCCGGCGCGCCCTTGAGATAAACTTCCGCGGTGTTGTCGCTCTCCAGCACTTTGGCGGCGGAATACATGCGGTCTGAAGAAAAAGGCAGCATTTCCTGGACTTTGTGAGTTTTCAGCAGAGTTTCCGCTTTGAAGCCACTCAAATAAGCGGACTTGAGCAGCGCGGTCTCGGTCGGATCGCCGATTTCCTGCTGTATAGTCCCGTCTTTTTCCACCAGACTGGCGGTCGAGGCGGTGATCGCCGCTTCAAAAATATCGTTGATCAATTCCGTGTCGCCGTCGGCCAGCATCGCCAGTATCTCCGCGCTGGCATGATATCCGCCTTTGAGGAAATATTCTTTGACCGTCATGACATGCTGCGTAATCGTGCCGGTTTTGTCCGTGCAGATATAGTCCACATTGCCGAGCGTTTCCACCGAAACCAGTTTTTTGATGATGACCGATTTTTTGGCGAGACGCTCTACGGCCAGTGACAGCGCGATAGAGATCGACGCCGGCAGCCCTTCGGGAAAAACGGACACAATCACGCTGACCGCGATCAGCATCGTGGAATGCCACGCGGCCAATCCGCCGTGCCAGAAACCCAGCGCCGCCGCGGCCAGCGCGGCAAAGAACGCCGCTTTGACCAGAAAAGTGGTTTCTTTGGCCAGTTTTCTCTGCAAAGGCGTTTTTTCTTCTTCGGCTTCGGCGATGTTTTGAGCGATCAGCCCCATTTGCGTCAGGCGTCCCGTGGCAAAAACCACAGCCTGCCCGGCGCCGTTGATCACGCGGCTGCCGGCGAACAAAATATTGGTCATTTCGTAAAGTTTTTTCTCGCCTTTCAACTCGGCCGGTTTTTTCTCGATCGGCTTGCTTTCACCGGTAAGATGCGCCTCGTCGAGCATAATGTCCTGGCTGGAAACCAAGCGGCAGTCCGCCGGTATGATGTCACCAGCTTCAAAACACAAAATATCTCCGCGTGCCAGACGGGCGGCGGCGATGATCTCCAGTTTTCCGCCGCGCAGGACTTTGGCCTGCGGCGCCAGCATTTTGCGCAACGCGTCAACGGCATTCTCGGCTTTGGCATCCTGCCAGAGACCGATAATCGTGTTGATGAGCACCACACCAAGTATCGCCGCGCCTTCTATATAATCCTGAATAAAAAGCGACAGCGCGGAAGCCGCCAGTAAGATCAGCACCATCGGCTCGCTCAAAGATTTAAAAATCTTGACCGGCAACGGCTCGGTTTTTTTCGCGGCCAATTCATTGAGGCCGTGTTTTTGCAAAGCGGCGGCGGCCGCTTTTTCACTCAAGCCCTGCGCCGAAGTGTTTAGTTTTTTGTATAGCGCGTTGATGCCGCCGCCGTAAATTTCTGCCAGATTATTTTTTGCGTCCATAAGACGAAGCCTCCCCCAGGTCTGTTCTATATTTGGCGATAGTCCGCCGCTTGATCGGAATGCCGCGCCGCTCGTGCAGCAGCTCGGCGATTTTCTGATCGGAAAGCTGCGGCTGCTCGCGGATAATTTTGAGCAGCATGCCTTTGATCTGCATGGCCGTGTAGCCTTTGAAATTGCGCGGACACAGGTATTTGAGCGGATACAAACCCTGCGGTGTCTCGGCGTATTTGGTGGACACCGCGCGGCTGATCGTCGAAGGATGCACGCCGACGTTTTGCGCCAGCGCGTCCTGCTGCAAAGGCTTCAGCCAGTAGTAGCCGTTTTCCAAAAAATCCGCCTGTGTTTTCACGATAATATCCACAATGTTTTGTGTGGTTTGATAACGCTTTTCAATATTTTCAATGAAAATTTTAGCCGCCGCCAGCCGTTCCCGTAAATATTCTTTCGTTTTGGCGTCGGTGGCCGGATCGTCCAGCATCTGCAAATATTGATTGCTGATATTTAGACGGGGGCCTTTGTCGGCTTCTAAATTCGATACAGTAAATCCGCCGTTCTCCGCGCACTTGATAATAAAAGAAGGAATTATCGTCTGTACATTGTCATCGGTTTTGAAAGCGTTGCCCGGCAGAGGATTGAGATTTTTTTCAATAAAATCCGCGATGAATTTCGCGCCCTCCGGCTCAATATCCAAATCTTCCGCGATGGCCGCGAATTTTTTGGCGGCCAGATCGTCCAGATGATATTTCACCGCGTCGGAAATAATTTTCTGCAAGGCCCCGTTCTCAAAATTGTATTCCCGGATTTGGATCAGCAGACATTCCTTGAGGCTGCGCGCACCCACGCCGTCCGGCTCAAAAGTTTGAATGGTCTCCAGCACATGCTCGACGCGGTTTTTGGTCGTGCCGCCGGCCACGATTTGCTCGCGCACGGCCTGATAATCTTCAAGATAGCCGCGTTCATCAATGGCGTCGATGAGCTGTTCGGCGATGCGCAAATCCGTCTCGTCAAAATCTTCCAGCCGAGCCTGCTGCAGTAAATGTTCACGCAGCGTCGGGCCGCGCGCCTTTAGTTCTTTGTCCGGCCGCGAGTCGTCATAGCCGGACAGCGAGCGCTCGCCGCCCCGCGACAGCGTCCGCGCGTAATTCAGCAACTCATCCTGCCGTGAGATTTCCAGCGCCGGATTTTCCGCCGCTTCTTTATTGATGGACTCCAGCAGGTCAGGATAAGGCAGATGCAGCGTCTTGAGCAGTTGCAACATGCGCGGATTGAGCATTAGCTTGAGCTGCTGGGAAAGATTTAAAGTTTGCGCTAGATTCAATTTTGGCGCGTGCTCTGCCATAGGGTTTAGTTTAGCATAAAATTATTTACACTGCGGTGGTTTTATAATACAATTTATTTATGCAAAAATATTTAAGACTGGTTGGCTACGGGATTTTAACTTGGTTGATACCGATGTTTGTGTCCTTTTTCTTTTATGATAAAAACGGCGCGTGTCAAATAAATGTTGATTTATTCAAGTCGCTTATGCTGGTGGTTGGCACCTTGGCCGGTTGTTGGCTGCTGGTCAAATATTTTCAGAAAATTTCCGGCGACTATCTCCGACAAAGTGTCATTGTCGGAATAAGCTGGCTCTTAATAAA
>JAISEH010000055.1 GCA_031264205.1 Candidatus Margulisiibacteriota bacterium | reverse complement strand
CATCGTAAAGACGTTGCATGCAACGTCTCCACATTCACCGCCCAATCCGCCGCAAAGATCGCCGTGGTTGGTTCAGGGCCGTCGGGCTTGACCTGTGCCGCGGAATTAAACGCCGCGGGTTTTGACGTGACTGTTTTTGAGGCTTTGCATGAATTGGGTGGCGTGCTGGCTTATGGTATACCGGAATTCCGTTTGCCCAAAGAAATAGTCCGCCGCGAGATAGAAAATTTGTCCGTTGCCGGTGTGCGTTTTGAGACGAACGCGGTGATCGGCAAAATACGCACGATCGACGAACTGCTCCAAGATTTTGCCGCAGTGTACATTGCCAGCGGCGCGGGATTTCCGTCCTTTATGAATATCGCCGGCGAGGATTTGAACGGCGTGTATTCCGCCAACGAATATCTGACGCGGCTCAATTTGATGAAAGCCTATCAAGCCGGCGCGGACACGCCGATCTTAAAAGGCCAAAACATCGCAGTGATCGGCGGCGGCAATGTGGCTCTGGACGCGGCGCGCAGCGCGCTACGGCTCGGCGCCGCGCAGGTCTATCTCATCTATCGGCGTTCGCGCGCGGAAATGCCGGCGCGCCGCGAGGAGATACAGCACGCTGAGGAAGAAGGTTTAAAATTTTTATTCTTGCATAATCCGGTGCAATATCTTGGCGACGAAAAAGGTTTTGTGCAAAAAGCGCTTCTGCAAAAAATGACGCTGGGCGAACCGGACGCTTCCGGCCGCCGCCGTCCCGTGCCGGAAGCCGGCAGTGAATACGAATTGGCGGTGGACACGGTGATAGTCGCGGTCGGCACGCAGGCCAATCCAATACTCAAAGACACAACGCCGGATCTGCCGACAGATAAACGCGGCTATATAATCATTGATGAAAATGGCCGTACTGCCAAAAAAAATGTTTGGGCTGGCGGCGACATTGCCAGCGGCGCGGCGACTGTCATCCTGGCGATGGGCGCGGGTAAGCGAGCGGCGCGGTCAATAAGGACTGAATTGAAATAGCCTGCTGAAAGCCGCTTTATTGCCATTTTTCGCAAAGTATACTATATTACCGAAACTTAATTGTTCACAAATCCGGAGGTAATTACAAAAGTGTCCAGCGAGCCGAAACTGTCCCAGGACTTGCGAGATTTTATCAAAACATGGAAAGACAAACCCGGCAATCTCATTATGATTTTGCATCGCGTCCAGCAGGAATACAAATATGTGCCGCGCGAAATCGTGCTCTATCTGTCCAAAGAATTAAACGTGCCGCTGGCCAAAATTTACGGCGTGGTTACTTTTTATCATTTTTTTAAACTCAAGAAACCCGGTCGGCACAATATTCAGGTCTGCATCGGCACGGCCTGTTATCTCAAGGGTGGCGGCGACTTGTTGCTGGAGCTGGAAAATCTGCTCGGTGTGGGTGTGGGTGGCGTGACGGGCGACGGCCTTTTTTCTATCGAGGGCGTGCGCTGTGTGGGCTGCTGCGGCTTGGCGCCGGTCGCGGTCATTGACGGCGAGGTTTTTGGCAAACTCAAAAAAGACAAGCTGCCGGAAATCATCGCTAAATTTAAAGACAAATAACGGAGCGCAAAATGGCCAGAGTAACAGTCGCGGATTTACAGAAAATAGCCCAAGAACAAAGCGGCATAAAATCCGCCTATCAAAAAGTCGTCCTCGTCTGCGGCGGCACGGGTTGCGAGTCCAGCAAATCGGATTTGATTTACCAAAATTTGCGGCAGGGCGCGCAGGACGCAGGTTTGACTAATGTGCAGGTTATCAAGACTGGCTGTTTTGGTTTTTGCGAAAAAGGGCCGATCGTCAAAGTCCAGCCCGATGAGTCTTTTTACGTCGAGGTCAAGCCGGAGGACGCGGCGGAGATCGTCGCCGAGCATCTGGTCAAAGGCCGGGAAGTCGCGCGGCTGCTGTACGACAAAAATAAAAAGCCCGGTGCCAAAGCCGACGACATTGATTTTTATAAAAAACAGGTGCGCGTGGTTTTGCGCAACTGCGGCCTGATCGATCCGGAAAATATCAACGAGTATATTGCCCGCGACGGTTATCGGGCGCTGGCCAAAGTTTTATTTGAGTTGACACCGGAGAAGGTCATCGAAGAATTGAAAAAATCCGGTTTGCGCGGACGCGGCGGCGCGGGTTTCCCGACCTGGCGCAAATGGGATTTTAGCAAGGCGGCGCCGGGCGCACAAAAATATATAGTCTGCAACGCCGACGAAGGCGATCCAGGCGCGTACATGGACCGCAGTACGCTGGAGGGCGATCCGCATTCTGTGCTGGAAGCGATGACCATTGCCGGCCGGACTATCGGCGCGAACCGCGGCTTCATTTATATACGCGCGGAGTATCCGCTAGCCATACATCGTCTGGAAATAGCTATTCAGCAATCTCGCGAATTGGGTCTGCTGGGCGAGAATATTCTAGGCAGCAAATTTGATTTTGACATCGAGCTGCGTCTGGGCGCGGGCGCGTTTGTCTGCGGCGAGGAAACCGCGTTGCTGGCTTCTATCGAAGGCTCGCGCGGTATGCCGAAACCCCGTCCGCCGTTCCCCGCGGTGAAAGGTTTGTGGGGGCAGCCGACGGTCATCAACAATGTGGAGACTTACGCCAATATCGCGGCGATCATTCTCAAAGGTGGCGATTGGTTTGCCGGTATGGGCACCGCGACTTCCAAAGGCACCAAAGTTTTTGCGCTGACCGGCAAAGTGAAAAACTCCGGCCTCATCGAGGTGCCGATGGGCACGACCTTGCGCGAAATTATTTTCAACATCGGCGGTGGCATCAGCAGCGGACAAAAATTCAAAGCCGCGCAGTCCGGCGGTCCGTCCGGCGGCGTGATCGCCGAGGAGTTTTTGGACACACCGATCGATTATGAAAATCTGGCCAAGATCGGCTCGATCATGGGTTCCGGCGGCCTGATCGTCATGGACGAAAACGACTGCATGGTCGATGTGGCAAAATTTTATCTGGAATTTACAGTCGACGAATCCTGCGGCAAATGCTCGCCCTGCCGGATCGGCGGCAAACAAATACTTGGCCTGCTGGAAAAAATCACCAAAGGGCAGGGCGCTCTGGAGGATCTTGAGAAAATCAAAAAGATCGGCAAGGCCATGCAGCGGGCTTCACTTTGCGCGCTGGGCGGCACAGCTGCCAATCCGGCGCTTTCCACGCTCAAATATTTTGAACAAGAATATTTGGAGCACATCAACGCGAAAAAATGCCGCGCCGGCAAATGCAAAGATTTGCTGGCGTTCAGCATTATTGCCGAGAAATGCAAAGGCTGCGGTTTGTGTTTGCGCAAATGTCCGGCTGCAGCGATCAGCGGTGAAAAATTGAAGCCGCATGTGATCGATGAGAAAAAATGCATCAAGTGCGGCGCGTGTCTGGCGAGCTGCAAATTTGGCGCGATTGTTAAGCAATAGGGAGAATTTATGACCAAACAAATAAATCTAAAGATCAACGGGATTTCAGTGGCCGCAGAGGCGGGCACGACGATACTCGACGCCGCGAAAAAAGTCGGCGTGAAAATCCCGACACTTTGCTATCACCCCGACCTGACTTCTTGGGCGGCCTGCGGCATCTGCATAGTCAAAGCCGAAAATTCACCCAAGACTTTTCGCGCCTGCGCCACTCCGGTAGAAGAAGGTATGAGTATTGTCACGCATGACACGGAGATTGTGGAGATACGCAAAACCGTGCTGGAATTGATTTTGTCCAATCACCCCAACGACTGCCTGCAATGTCCGCGCAGCGGTAATTGCGAGCTGCAAACTATCGCCGCGGAATTCGGCCTGCGTGAAAGTCCATACCGAAAAGTTTTGCGCGGCTTGCCAGCGGACAACAGCTCTCCCTCGATCGTGCTCAATCCGGAAAAATGCATTTTGTGCGGACGCTGCGCGCATGTCTGCCAGGAAATGCAAAATGTTTGGGCGCTGGAATTTATCGGTCGCGGCCACAAAGTGCGCATCGCGCCGGCGGCGGATGTCAGCCTCAATGACAGTCCCTGCATCAAATGCGGCCAGTGCAGCGCGCATTGTCCGGTGGGCGCGATTTATGAAAATGACGAGACCGGCAAAGTCTGGACGGCTCTCGGCGACCAAGAAAAATATCCAGTGGTGCAGATCGCGCCGGCTGTGCGCGTGGCGGTCGGCGAGGCTTTTGGCTACAAGTCGGGGGAATTACTGACTGGCAAACTTTACGCCGCGCTGCGCCGCTTAGGTTTCCGGGCGGTGTTTGACACGAATTTTACGGCTGACCTGACTATCATGGAGGAGGGCAGCGAATTTGTGAAATTGTTCAGAGATGGGCCGGACAAACTGCCGCTGGTTACTTCCTGTTGTCCGGCTTGGGTGGATTATCTGGAAAAATATTATCCCGATCTGATCCCGCACTTCTCCACCGCCAAATCCCCGCAGGCCATGCTCGGCGTGCTGGCCAAAACTTATTACGCGGAAAAAACCAAAGTTGAGCCTAAAAATATTTTTATGGTTTCGATCATGCCCTGCACCGCGAAAAAATATGAGATTTCGCGCAGCGACGAAATGCGCGCCAGCGGCCAGCAGGATATCGATGTGTCGCTGACCACGCGCGAACTGGTGCGCATGATCAAAGCGGCCGGCATTGATTTCAATAATCTGCCGGACGATCAGGCGGACTCTATTCTGGGCGAATACACCGGCGCCGGCACAATATTCGGTGTAACCGGCGGCGTGATGGAAGCGGCGCTACGCACCGGCTATCATTTATTGACCGGCGAGGAATTAGGCAATGTGGAGTTTCAGGACGTGCGCGGCTTGAGCGGCGTGAAAGAAGCCGTTGTCGATATCAAAGGCACGACAGTCAATGTGGCGGTGGCGCACGGCGTGGCCAATGTGCAGCATGTGCTGGACAAAGTAAAAGCGGCTAAAGCGGCCGGACAGCCGAGTCCTTATCATTTCATAGAAGTCATGGCCTGCCGCGGCGGCTGT
>JAISEH010000073.1 GCA_031264205.1 Candidatus Margulisiibacteriota bacterium | reverse complement strand
TATAAATATTTGCGCGGCGTGGTTTTGTTTTCCTATGACGGCATCAAAAATGTGCCGGATTATCTCGAGTATATCAAGCAGCATGTTTTTGTGGAGCAGGCCGCGCAGTCACCGCCCCGCGAAAAACGTTTTTTGTCCGAGGAAAATCCTTCGGTCAATACAGACAGTCTAAACGCCGGATAGTTTTTATCAAAACATCACCTTAACGGCGAGCGTGTCCGTATCGCCCGGATTGACATTGTTTTCGTAAAAAGCTAGGTCGCTGTTGGAGATCACGCGGTGATAACAGGTGTGCGCGTACTCCAGCTCAAAATTGCCGTATTCGACGCCGGCGGAAGTTTTGTAATCGGTGCGGTCCGGCAGGAAACCGACGACTTTATTGTCTCTATTGACTACAGTCTGGCGGATCATAGTCTTAATGTCCCCGCCCACAAAAAACGGCCCGAAATTAATGCGTGTGTCCACACCCGCCATAGGCTGCCCTTCGTTTTCGCCGATGTACAGACGGGAAATTGAAGCCCCGGCCAGAGCCGGCAAAATAAGTAATAAGGCCAATAGTTTTAACATAACATACTCCAAGCCCTTTCCCTTATATAAATTTATCGTAAGCGCGCGCCGCTTGTTGCAGGATTTTTAGAGCGGCTCTTGCCAAAAAATAAAGGTGTGCTATGATATTAAGTACACATGAGTTGCTTGCTTTTATTTCCTTACATTTGAATCTGTAAGTTAAGAGTTAAGTATTTATAACTCGTGAGAAATTTTTAAGTTAAAAGGAGAAAGAAATGGCAGAAAAAAAATTATACATAGGCGGTCTGGCGTATGCCACCACCGACGACTCGCTAAAGGCAGGCTTTAGCGCGGCCGGAACAGTGGTTTCGGCGAAAGTTATCATCGACAGAGCGACCAATAGATCCAAAGGCTTCGGTTTTGTGGAAATGGCCACCCCCGAAGAAGCCGCTAAAGCGATTGAGCTTTTAAACGGCAAAGAATTTGACGGCCGCACCATCAAGGTCAGCGAAGCCCGTCCGCAGGAGCCTCGCGCTCCCCGCGGTGGTTTCGACGGCGGCAACAAAGGCTGGTAATTCACTAAAAAAGCCGGCGGCAGCGATTCAAATGCCGCCGGTTGCGCAAAATCCCCAAATAGTTTTTAAAAGAATTGTTATGAACTAAAACATACGCTATACTGTATGCCTCTTTTTTTGTGCGCCCTTAGCTCAATGGATAGAGCATCTGACTACGGATCAGAAGGTTGGGAGTTCGACTCTCTCAGGGCGCGCCAGCGTCACTCAAGTGATGTGTGCCAGCGCCGCTTGTTAAGGCGCGCTCTAAAATTTCCCCGGCGGCTTTTTCGTATTCCGGTAAAATTTTGTCATTGCCCTGGCCGGTGGTCTCATAATAATAGCGAAATTTAGTTTCCGTGCCGGAGGAACGCAAAAGTATCCAGCTGTCGTCCTCGAAAGTAAATTTTATGCCGTCAGCAAGTGAAATCTCCCTAATTTTTTTCGCCTCACCATTAAGCATAATCGTGTCGCCGATTTGGTAACTGGCTTTGATATTCTCGATAACATCTTGGCGGAATTTCTGCCACTCGATGATAGAAATACCTTCGATAGTCCGGCCACTTTTGCCCGGATAATAATAGCCGTATTTTTCCTGCAGTTCGTGATACAGTTCGGAAAGATTTTTGCCGCTTTCCAGCATGGCGGACAGCGCGACGAGAAAACCAATAATGCCGTCTTTTTCCAGAGTATGGCCGATAAAACTAATGCCGTCGCTTTCCTCAAAAGCCACAGCCGCCTGTTGCTGTGATATAGCCGGACGGAAATTTTTGAAACCGACGGCAGTGGTTGTGACGGGCAGATCGTTCTGTCTGGCAATGCTGGCCGCAAAGCCGGAACTGGCTACGGAAGTGATAACGCCCTGAGACAGGCCTTGTTTGATCGCATAATCCAGCGCGATAGCGGAGAACATGTTCATATCAATGTCCAGATCGGCGTCGGCAAATCTGATGCGGTCGGCGTCGGGGTCGAGGGACACGGCCAAAGTCAGCGGTTTGGCGGATTTTTGCAATTCCGCGATCAAAGGCTTTTGATTGGCGGCGGACGGCTCGGGCTTCACGCCGTGAAATGAATAATCTGTTTCCGTATTTTGGAAACGGATATCGAGCTGGCTGATAATATCCTTACCGAGAATTGTCTCAAACACGCCGCGCGATGAGCCGTGCATATTGTCGATAATAATCGTGATCTGGTCTTTATTGGCCAGCAATAATTTTTTTATTTCGTTTAAATCAATGATCCGGCTTTTTTGCAGAAAATCAAGATAAATATAAACAGGAAAAATTTCTTCGTTCAGCGTCACATCGATTTTTTCGGCCGGTCTAAAATCTGCGGCTTGCATATATTCATTGGCGCGGTCTTGAATGAGCTTGGTGATTTCCGACCCGGCCGGACCGCCGTCCGCTGGATTGAATTTCAAACCCGCATAGTCCATCGGATTGTGCGACGGCGTAAAATTGAGCGAGCCGGCCGCGCCTAACTCCGTAACGACAGCCGAACCGACACCGGTCGAACATTCACCGGCAGAATAAGTTTTAATGCCGGCCGCGTGCAATTCGGCCAGAGCCGCTTCGATAAACTCGTCACCCATGTAACGATTGTCGCGAAAAACCACAATGCCGTGTTCCTGCGCCTCGGCAAAAGAACTATAACCATTGGCCGCCAGAAATTCAGAAGCGTGCATGGTGTCAATAATTGCACGGGTGACTTTGCGTACATTGTGCAGCGTGAAATCCTCGCCGATGCGGCCGCGCCAGCCGGACGTGCCGAATTCCACCACTGTCGGCTCTGTGCTGGCGCGTGCCAACTCGCCCATTTGTTTGCGGATGTCAATGATTTTTGTTTTATAAATGTCAGCGTCTAGCGGATCGGTGACGCGGTTTTGCAAATCGCCAAATTTTAGCGCGTTTGCCCAGGGTGTGGCTTTTGTCTCTTCGGTTGGAATAGTAATTACTTTGTTCAGCATAACTCTTCCCTTCAATTTTTTTCCTCTGCCCCGAAAAGTTCCGTGGATTATAGGTTAAGTGATTTTAAAAATCAATGTTTCCTGCTAAAATCCTCGAACGATGAGCACTAAATTAATGTTGATCATTCTGGATGGCTGGGGCATCAATCACAACAAAACCGAAAGCGCGATCGAGGCGGCCGACACACCAAATATGGATAAATACTGGCGGGATTATCCGCACACGACTTTGCGGACGGACGGCGAGGCGGTCGGTTTGCCGGACGGACAAATGGGTAATTCCGAAGTCGGGCATCTCAACCTGGGCGCGGGACGGATTGTTTATCAAGAACTGACCAGGATTTCTAAAGCGATACGCGACGGTGATTTTTTTCAAAACGAAAAATTACTGGCGGCGCTGGAAAATTGCCGGAAAAATAATTCCGCGCTGCATTTAATGGGTTTGTTTTCCGACGGCGGCGTGCATTCGCATCTGGAACATTTGTATGGCTTGCTGGAGCTGGCCAAACGTCAGGACTTGTCGAAAGTTTTTGTTCATGCTTTTCTGGACGGCCGCGATGTGCCGCCGCGTTCTGCGAAAGAATTTTTCCAGCAATTTGCCAAAAAATCTAAAGAAATTGGCGTTGGCCGTATTGCCACACTGACCGGACGTTATTACGCGATGGACCGGGATAATCGCTGGGAGAGAGTGCAGCAGGCTTACGAAATGTTGACCGAATTAAAAGGCTTTGCCGCGCCGGACGCTCAGTCCGCCATAGATGCCGCTTACGCGCGCGACGAAAACGACGAATTTGTCAAACCGGAAATTGTTTCCGGAGCCGAGCCGGTACAAAATGGCGATTCCGTGGTGTTTTTCAATTTCCGTCCCGACCGCGCGAGAGAGCTTACCCGCGCTTTTGTCGACAAAGATTTTTCGGGCTTTGCGCGCCAGGCCTGGCCGCAGACGCATTTTGTCTGCCTGACGCAGTACGACGAGACCATTCCGGCGCCGGTCGCTTTTGCCAAAGAGGAAATTACGAATTGTCTGGCCGAAGTTTTGAGCAAGCAGGGTTTGCGTCAGCTGCATACTGCCGAGACGGAAAAATACGCGCATGTGACTTTTTTCTTTAATGGCGGACGGGAAGAGCCGTATCCGGATGAAGACCGGATACTCGTCGCTTCACCCAAAGTCGCGACTTACGATTTGCAGCCGGAAATGTCCGCGTACGAAGTTACTGACCGAGCCGAAGCGGCTATTAAATCCGGCAAATACGAAGTGGTCATTTTGAATTTTGCCAATTCCGATATGGTCGGGCATACCGGAATTTTTGCCGCCGCGCAAAAAGCGGTCGAGGCCGTAGACAAATGCGCGGGGCGGCTGGTCGCCGCGGTGCGGGAGCAAGGCGGAGAATTATTGATCACCGCCGATCACGGCAATTCCGATCAGATGTTGCAAAACGGCGAGGTCTGGACCGCGCATTCTCTGAATCCTGTGCCGTTGATCTATGTGACGGACAAAAAAGACCGGACATTGCGCTCCGGCGGCGTGCTTGCCTATGTCGCGCCGACCATGATAGAAATACTGGGTATACCGCAGCCAAAAGAATTTAGCGGAAGGAGTTTACTGGCATGATATTTTATTTAATTTTGCAGCAACTTTCCGCGATTTTGCTGATCATCGCCGTGATGTTGCATTCCGCCAAGGCCGACGGCATTGCCGGCATCGGCGGTCAGGCCAATGTTTACGGCAACGCGCAAAAAGAAATGGAAAAAGGCCTCGACCAATTCACGCTGATCGTGGCGGTTTCGTTTATTGTGTTCTCACTGCTGATCGCCTGGAATTCCTAGTTCGCGGATAATAATTTCCATTTGCAAACCGCGCGAGCCTTTGACTAACACCGCGTCGCCCTGGCGCAAAGTTTCTTTTAATTTTTTCACCAGAGCGGCTTTGTCCGTAAAATGCTCCTGCTGCGGAATGTTTGCGGACAATTTGCCATAAGTATAGACAAGGTCCAGTCCGGTCACGTCGATTTGCCGGTGCAGTTTTTCCGCCCAGTTGCCCAGCTCCAGCATATCGCCCAGCACGGCAATACGCCGCGCGGCCGGCGTTTCCCGCAAGACCTGCAAAGCGAAATTCATAGCGTCAGGATTGGCATTGTAAGTGTCGTCGATGATAGTGACGCCGTGATGCTCGATAATTTTTTGGCGCTGTGGCGAAGGCTGATATTGCGCCAGTCCGGCGGCAATCTGTTCGTCGGTCAAGCCGAAATGTTTGGCAACGGAGATTGCCGCGGCTTTATTGATGTCCAAAATTTTCGCGCTTTTGTAGCCGATCACCTGCGCGTTTCTTTCGCCGGCGAGCTTGCTCAAATAAGCGTAGTAATCGTCGTTTTCATTTAGAAAAATCGTCATATTTGGTTGTATGACCTCGGCTTTGGCTTGAGCGATATTGTCTCTGTCGCCGAGCAGCTCGATGTGCGTCCAGCCGATATTGGTGATCACAGCGTGCGTGGGCTTGGCGAGCCTGGCCAGATATTCTATTTGTCCGGCGCCGCGCATGGCCATTTCCACGATGGCCAGTTCAGTCTGTGCGGTTATTTTTAGAAGTGTCAGCGGCACGCCGATCTCATTGTTTTGATTTTCGGCGGATTTTATTAAATTAAATTTTTGCCCCAGCGTCGCGGCCAGCAGGTCTTTGGTCGTGGTTTTGCCCGAACTGCCCGTGACCGCGAGGACCGGAATATTGTGTTTTAACCGCTGCTCCGCCGCGAATTGGCCTAAATCCACGTCGAGTATTTTACTGGCGCCTTTGCGCAGCGCTTCGGCGCTAAAATCATGCCCGTCAAAACGCGCGCCCTTGACCGGAATATAAATATCCCCCGGCCGCAAAGTGCGCGTGTCGATCGAGTAACCCATGATTTATTATACATATACATTAAAAAAAATCGATACATTTATATATGTGCCGCCAACGATACTAGACAGAGACTATGGTATAATATTTTAGGGGGTTTTCATGAGATCGTTCAGACTCTTTCACGCGCTGATTTTGTTCTGCGCCCTGACTGTTTTTGTCAATGCAGACACTCCCACCTCTAATCAAACTATTTCTTTTCAGGGGTATCTAACCGGACAACAAACCAAAATGTATCAGGGCGGGGTTACGATGAATTTTAAGTTTTACAAGGATGCAGATGGTATTAATACAATAGAAACAAACCTACAACATGGTACTGTAAGAGTAAATGTCTTTGAAGGCAACTATACTGCTAAAATAGAATTATCGCCTGAGGAGATAGGAAAAATTATTGTAGAAAATGACGCTTGGATAGAGGTTTCGATAGATGGTACTCCTATGAAGCCGCTTATAGAAATGACCGCCGCGCCGTACGCTATGCTAGTAAAAGGTTTCAAGTATGACGCAATACATGATACAGCGATACTTGGTTTTCCTAATACTCCGACAGCTAACCCCGGTTCTCCTGGCGGCTTGGTTGTTGAAAATAAAGTGCTTATTAACGCCACCAATGGTACGGCTCTGGAGGATAAAGGATTATATGTTGCCGGCACTGTACAAATTGATGGTAATGTTACCACTAACACGGTCTCCGCTAATCAAGTTTTCGGCGCAATTTGGAATTGAGCTACATTTTTTCCGGCGCGTTGATCCCCAGCAAATCGAAAATAATTTTTAAAACTATTCGCGCGGCCTGAATTATTTGCAAACGTCTGGCTGTGGTCTGAGCGTCTTCCGAGATGACCTGACATTCATGATAAAAATTATGGAACAACGCCGCGAGTTCCTGCGCGTAAGCGCAGAGCCGGTGAATGGCGTAATTTTGCGCGATGGCTTCTATTTCCTCCGGCAGGCGGAGCATTTTTAAGATCAGCGTTCTTTCCGCTGTTTCCAATTTATCCGGCGGCGCAGCCACAATTTGGCCGTGCGGAATTTTTGCCTGGCGTAGTATCGAGCAGATCCGCGCGTGAGCGTACTGCACATAATAAACCGGATTGTCATTGCTTTGTTTTTTGGCTAGCTCTAGATCAAAATCCAGAGCCGTGTCTGGTTTAGCGGCGGCCAGAAAATAGCGCGCGGCATCCACGCCGATCTCCTCAAGGACTTCTTGCAAAGTGATCATCTCGCCGGTGCGTTTGGACATTTTGACCGGCTCGCCACCGCGAAATAAATTGACCAGCTGGCCGAGAATAACCTGCAGGACATCCTGGCGTCCGCTCAGCGCCTCGATAGCCGCGCGCACACGGGCAATGTAACCGTGATGATCGGCACCCCAAATATTGATGAGCCGATCGAAGCCACGGTCTAGTTTGTTTTTGTGATAGGCGATGTCCGCGGTGAAATAAGTTTTTTCACCGTTGCTTTTGATGAGGACGCGGTCTTTGTCGTCGCCGAAATTTGTCGAGCGAAAAACCAGCGCGCCGGCATATTCATTTTCGCCGGTATAAAGCAGATCTTTCCGGCGCAAAATTTCCAGCGCTTGATCCACCGCGCCGCTCTCGTGCAAAGTTTTCTCTGAAAACCAGCTGTCAAATTCCGAACGAATATTTTGCAAAGTGGTTTTTTGCCAGTCCAGCATGGTCTGCGCCGGATCGGCGTTCAGTTTGGCCAGCTCTTGAATATACGCGCCGTGATAACCGTCCGTCGGCACAGGTTGATTTTCCCGGACCGCCTGCACGGAATTCACAAAATTGGCGATCTGCTGTCCGGCGTCGTTGATATAAAATTCGCGGGTGACTTGCTGTCCGCAATAAGTCAGCACTCTGGCCAGCGTGTCGCCGAGCACAGCCCAGCGTCCGTGGCCGATGTGCAGAGGACCGGTCGGATTGGCGGAAACATATTCCAGTAAAATTTTCTGCGTCCGGATATTTCGACCGCGCTCAGTGTCCGTATCGGGTTTGCCGTAATCCGGCGTGATCCTGGCCAGTTCCTGAAATAGTTTTCGGTCACTGACACGGATATTGATAAAGCCGTTGATTTCCGCAAAAGTAAAATCAGTGGTCTGCGCGGCAAGTTTGGACACGAGCTCCTGCGCGATAATTTTCGGCGCTTTTTTGAGCGGCTTGGCCAGACGCAGCGCGATATTGGTGGCGTAGTCGCCGTAGTCCAGATTTTTCGGCTCTTCCAGCGGCGCCGGTTCGCTGCCGCCGCTTGCCCGCGCGAAAACAGTCTGGATTTCCTGACGGATAGACATGGCGGCATTATAACAATATTGACTGTTTTTGCCGAATATAATATAAATACGCATGATTCCTTGCGGTCTCAACCCCGACAAATTTACCAAAGAAGGTTTGACGTTTGACGATGTGCTGCTGATACCGGCGCGCTCGCAAATTTTGCCCAAAGATGTTTCGCTGCAAACCCGTCTGACCAAAAAGATCACGCTAAATGTGCCGCTGCTTTCCGCCGGCATGGACACAGTGACCGACTCGCGCATGGCGATCGCTGTGGCGCGCGAGGGCGGCATCGGCATCATTCACAAAAGCATGAACATAGAAGCGCAGGCCGCCGAGGTGGACAAAGTCAAGCGTTCGGAAAACGGCGTCATTGTTGATCCATTTCATCTGGGGCCGGATAACACTGTACAGGAAGCTGTGCAGTTGATGGAGCATTATCATATTTCCGGCGTGCCGATCACCAACCCGGACGGCAAACTCGTCGGCATCGTGACCAACCGCGACGTGCGTTTTGAGTCAAATTACGATCAGCCGATCAGCAATATTATGACCGCGCAAAATCTGGTGACGGCGCCCGAAGGCACCACTTTGCCGGAAGCCCAGCAGATCATGAAGAAATCCAAGATCGAGAAATTGCCGATCGTGGACAAAAACGGCCTGCTCAAAGGTCTGATCACGATCAAAGACATTAAGAAAAATATCGAGTTTCCTGACGCGGCCAAGGATGCGCGCGGACGGCTGCTCTGCGGCGCGGCGATCGGCGTCACGGAAAACGCGCTGGACCGGCTGGCGGCGCTGGTCAGGGCGCAAGTTGACGCTGTAGTTTTGGACACGGCGCACGGCCATTCCGAAGGCGTTTTGCGGCTGGTCAAGAAAATCCGCAAAGCTTATCCCGATCTGCAGCTCATCGCGGGAAATGTGGCGACCGCAGAAGGCACGCGCGCGCTTATCGAAGCCGGCGCGGACTGTATAAAAGTCGGCATCGGCCCCGGCTCGATCTGCACGACGCGCGTGGTAGCCGGTGTCGGCTTGCCGCAGATCACCGCGGTGTACGACTGCGCTCTGGAAGCGGCCAAGTCTGATATTCCGGTGATCGCCGACGGCGGCATTCAGTATTCCGGCGATATAGTCAAAGCTCTGGCGGCCGGCGCGGCGACTGTGATGCTCGGCTCTTTGTTTGCCGGTTGCGATGAGGCTCCAGGCGAGGTGGAAATCCTGCACGGCCGGCGTTTCAAGATTTACCGCGGCATGGGCAGTCTGGGCGCTATGGAAGCCGGCGGCAAAGACCGCTATTTTCAAAGCGAGGCGCGCAAA
>JAISEH010000069.1 GCA_031264205.1 Candidatus Margulisiibacteriota bacterium | reverse complement strand
TCTTCTTTGGACAACGAGGCGATTTTTTCCAAACGATCCGCGCTTTCGCGGTACAGGACATCCAGCTTTTGCTGTCTGGTTTCCAGACCGGTCTTGAGTTCGGCAACTTCTTTATCTTTGTTCAGCAGCGTCAATTCTTTTTCGTCGATGCGGACTTCTTTTTGCGTCAAACGCTGTTCGATTTGATTCAATTCGTGCCGGCGGTCTTTGATCTCGCGCTCAAAATCATTGCGCAGTTTGAGCAGCTCGTCCTTGTTTTTTATCTCGGCGCTTTTAATAATATTTTCCGCTTGCAGTTTTGCCTCGGTCAGCATTTTTTTGACTTCCAGATCGGCGTTTTTCAATTCCGAATCCGAAAGATATTTGGTGTACAGCAAAACCACCACACCGCCCAAAATCAAACCGCCCAAACCTAATAATACATAATACGCTATCATGCCCTACCTCCTGGTTTTTACTTAACTACCTCTTCATCTAATTCAGCTTCTTTTTTCGCGGCCTTTTCGTCTTTTGACGTATCGTCCTGCGGCGTATCGTCAAACGTGTCCGGCTTGATCTCCGCACGGACTTTGTTTTCTAACTCTTGGAGCACGGCTGGATTTTCACGCAAAAACTTGCACGCGTTGTCGCGCCCCTGCCAGCGCGATTCGCCGTAAATAAGCCACGAGCCGGATTTCTCCAGTACGCCCAGCTCCACGCCCAGATCGAGAATATCGCCCTCGCGCGAGATGCCGCTGCCGAAAAGAATATCGAACTTCGCGGTTTTGAAAGGCGGCGCAACTTTGTTTTTGACAACCTTGACTTTCACGCGGTTGCCCAAGAAATTTTCGCCGTCCTTGAGCACTTCCGAGCGACGCACATCGAGCCGCACCGAAGAATAAAATTTCAACGCGCGGCCGCCCGGCGTCGTCTCCGGATTGCCGAACATCACGCCGATCTTCTCACGCAATTGATTGACGAAAACCACTACGCAGCTGGACTTATTAACGATAGCCGTCAATTTGCGCAGAGCCTGCGACATGAGCCGCGCCTGCAACCCCATGAATTGATCGCCCATTTCGCCCTCGATCTCATTTTTCGGCACCAGCGCGGCGACGGAATCGATCACAATAATATCCACCGCGCCGCTGCGCACCAGCGTCTCGCAAATATCCAGCGCTTGTTCGCCGTAATCCGGCTGAGAGATCAGCAGATTGTCCACATCCACGCCCAGATTTTTGGCATACACGGGGTCCATAGCGTTTTCCGCATCGATATAAGCCGCCACGCCGCCGCGTTTTTGCGCCTCGGCGACAATGTGCAGACAGACTGTCGTTTTGCCGGAACTCTCCGGCCCGAAAATCTCTATGATGCGTCCTTTGGGCACACCACCGATGCCCAAAGCGTAATCCAGCGATATAGAGCCGGTCGGTATCACGTCCAGCAACATTCTGGTCGCCTCGCCCATTTTCATAATCGCGCCTTTGCCGTGATTTTTTTCGATCTGCCCCAGCGCGATTTTTAAGGCCTTTAATTTATCGCCGCTTGCTTCCGGTTTAGTTTCTTTTTCTTCTTTTGCTTCTTTTTTATCTTTCATAAATCCTCCAAATTATTTTTTTATCATTAGCAGGACAAAATCAATTTTCTTTATCTTTCAAATACAGCCACAACATACCCAGCGCGGCCTGCGCGGCTTTTTTCTGAATTTCTTCGCGGCCGCCATCAAAAGCAAATTCCTTCACTATCTCGCGCTCTTTGTCGATCAGCCCGACAAAAACCGTGCCAACCGGCCTGCCCCCGTGCGCTCCCGGACCGGCCACCCCCGTGAGTCCCAGCCCCAGCTGCGCAAACAGCCGTTTGGCTATGCCGCGTGCCAGCCCCAGAGCTGTCTGTTCAGACACCAGACCATATTCAGCGATGGTCTTGGGGTCGATGCCGGTCTGGATCACTTTGGCGCGCGCCGTGTAACACACCGCGCCCCCAACAAAATACTCCGAGCTGCCCGCCTGCGAAGTCAGCATACGGCTGACCAATCCGCCAGTGCAGGATTCCGCCACAGCGAGCAAAATTTTCCGCTGCCGCAGAGTTTCACACACGCGCTGTTCGAGATTGGTGTCAAACTCCAAACCAGCGCGATGCATGAAATGCTGAAACTGCTCAACCATAACTTATCTCAAATAACTCCGGTTGTTCCGAAAATACGCGCAGCCGGAAACAACCGCCAAAACAAACGACACATAATAAATTTCCTGCGCCAGCGGCCAGCCGGCCAGCAATAAAAACAGCGCCGACATCTGCGCCGCGGTTTTCCATTTGGCCAATTTGCTGGCCGCGACCACCGCGCCGCCTTTTGCCAAAACTGCGCAGCGCAAACCCATAACGGCAAATTCACGGGCGATCAGCACGAGCGCCGAAAAAACTTCCACGCGCAGCTGCACAGCTAGTACCACCAGCACGGACAAAACCAAAATTTTGTCGGCCAGCGGATCGAGAAATTTGCCCAGCTCCGTGACCTGCGCGAATTTTCTGGCCAGCCATCCATCCAGCCAGTCGGTCAGCGCCAAAAGCGCGAAAACCAACGCCGGCAACCAGCCCGGCACACGCAGATACATCAATAATATTACGACAGGAACAAACAGGACGCGCAACAGAGTGAGTGTTAGCGCGTAATTCAAGTCAACAGTTTCGCTTTCAGGATATAGCCTTCCGCGCCG
>JAISEH010000016.1 GCA_031264205.1 Candidatus Margulisiibacteriota bacterium | reverse complement strand
GAGAATTCGACCATATCGCGCAGGCCAAACGTCAGCCGGGGTCTTCATTTAAGCCTTACACGTATTTGACCGCTTTGAGTATGGGGCTTTCTCCCGGCTCCATAATTGAAGACTCGCCAGTGACTTTTAACACGATCATGGGGCCGTATTCGCCGCAAAATTACACCAAAGATTTCAAAGGCGCGATCACTTTGAAGCGCGCGCTGGAATTATCGATCAATGTTGTGGCGGTCAAGATCAGCGACATGATCAATCCGAGCAGCATTATTGTCACCTGCCGCAGACTCGGCATACAGGTGCCGCTGGCGCCGGTGCTTTCCCTGACTCTTGGCGCGAGCGAAATACCGGTGCTGGAGCACGCGGCGGCTTTTTGCACTTTTGCCAATGGCGGTGTGCGCGTCGATCCGGTGTCAATATTGCGCATCGAGGACCGCACCGGCAATATTTTGTACAAACACCAGATCGCGCCGAAGCGTGTGTTTGAAGCGCGCTATGTGCATGCGCTGGTGTATATGATGCGTGGCGTGATGCAGCGCGGCACCGGTCAGGGCGCGAATGTCCCCGGGTACGATCTGGCCGGCAAAACCGGCACGACGAGCGATTACCGCGACGCGTGGTTCATGGGTTTTGCGCCCAATCTGATGACGGCTGTCTGGGTCGGCAATGACGATAATTCTATAATGCAGGAAGTTACCGGCGGCTGGATACCGGCGCAGATTTGGAAAACCTATATGTCTTATGCGCTGCCCAAATTTCCGAAAGAATATTTCCCGTATCCGCGCGGTCTGGTCAAACAGCGGATTTGCGTGGTGGGGCAGGGGCTGGCGACCTCGATGTGTCCGGAATCCGATGTGGTCGAGGAGCTGATGTGGGAAAACGGCATGTACACCAATCAATGCCAGGCACATTCTATACTGGGCGGGCTGGTGCCGGTCGGCGCGCAACGGCCGGACTGGGAAAGGACTTTTTATCCCGATGCCAGCAACATCGTGTATTTGTCCGAAGTTAAAGAAGAAGATAAACCGACGAATAATCCGCAGTCGGCGATCATTCCGGCGGCCGGCCGCAAACAGATCGACGGCTCCAATATTGACGTGAACAAAGGATTGTAAAATGGCAGTCTTGTTTTTGATCGTGCCCAATGGTTTTCGCGACGAGGAATACGCCGTGCCAAAACGAGTTTTGGAAGAAGCCGGTTTTGAGGTGGTGACAGCGTCAACTTTGCTCGGTAAATTGCGCGGTAAAAAAGATCTGGTAACCGCCCGGGTGGACATCACGCTCGACAAAGTGAACTCAGCGGATTATCAAGGCCTGATGATTGTCGGCGGACAAAAAACTTATTGGCACAATGAAACAGTGTTGCGGCTGTGCAGTGAATTTCACGCGGCCGGCAAACTTGTCGCGGCAATTTGTATTTCCGGCGCAATACCGGCGCAGGCCGGGTTGATGCGTGACAGGCAATTAACCACATTCCCTGATGTTGACGCGATAGAAAGCATTCAGCAAAACGGCGGAGTGTACATCAACAAGCCGGTGGTGGTCAGTGACAATGTTATCACAGCTGACGGTCCGGCTGCCGCGGAAGAATTCGGCAAGGCAATGGTGAAGTTTCTCACTCGATGAATAAAATCCGGTTTTGGCTTTTGGCCGTGGTTTTGGCTGGCGGCGTTTTTGCGCGGCCTGTGGCTGGCGGCGGCACACCGAATATTGTCACCCAATTGGAAACCGCTAACAGCGATATGCTGGACGTCGCTTTTGCGCGCTTTGTGACAGAAAAAGAAACCACGATATTCTACGAGCTGTCCGTTGGTCTGAAACCGCTGAAACTGCGCGCGGATTTGGCGCAGGTGGATTACCGGCCGGATTTGGTGGTCGCCTATCACTCGCGGCTGAGCTGGCTGGACTTTCCTGTTTATTACGCGCCGACCTTGGTTTTTGACAGCCGTCCCAATGCTTACTCGATCCCGACTCCTCTGCCGGAGTTTGGGGTCAGCGCTTTTCGCGGCGCTTACTGGCGCTGGAATGCGCATTATTTTTTGCGGGAAAATTTATACGGCAATCTGCAATTTGGCCGCGCGGAAGAAAAAGGCGCGGGCTACGGCTTTCAGCAAATCGTGCGTTTGTCCGACGCCGCGCAGTTGACTTATATTAATCAAAACTGGCAGTACTGGCCGACGCAGGAAACGTTTTCTTGGGAATATTCTTTTTTGGAAATTCCTTCTTTCAACGCCAGATACGCCAACCGGATTCGGAATGAATTTAATTCTCTGCGCGTAACCAGGATTAACTATGAGGAATACAATGATGATTTGCTGCTGCGCGAGTTTGAGCTGAGTTATATTGGCAATTTTAAATTGGACTGGCAAAAAATCAGTTTTTACACCAGCAACAGCTATGCTTCTCTTAACGAATTGACCAGCGCGCAGGCTGGTTACCGCTGGGCTTCGCTGTCGGAGCTGCACAGGGAATACGCGGTGCCGTATCTCGGCGAGATCAGACCCGGCGCGGGCTATGACACGGTTAAGTATTCGCTGCACCCCTACAGCTGGCATCGCGTCTATAGCTACATCGAGGGGCGCAAAAAGTTTTGGCTCTGGACCGGCGATTTGCGGGTGACGGATTACATCGACCAGCGCGGCGGCTCGCCATTTAACTACGACAGAGAGGAAGCTTACGACGACAATGTGCGCACGACTGCCCTGCTGAATTTGTGGAGGATTGATCTGGGGCAGACTGTGCAATACTCTGTGTATCGCGGTAGCATCCAGGCCATGATTTATTTTTTGCGCTGCAAAACTGAACATTGGTTTATCGATTTCAGCTATAATCGGTTGAAAGAAGAATTCGCGGTCAGCGGACAAATGATCGGTTTTTAAACGGAGCTAAGATGCGGAAAATTTTTATCAGCGCGATCGAAACCAGCGGCGATTTACACGCGGCGCGGTTGATTGCGGCTATCCAAAAACAAGCCCGTGAAAAAATTAAATTTAGCGGCTTTGGCAGTGAGGCTTTGCGCAAGGCAGGCGTGGAAATCCTGGCCGATCTGACCAGCCGCAGTACAGTCGGCCTGCTGGAGCCGCTGAGGCATTTGCCGGCTTATTTCCGCGCTTTGGGCAAATTAAAAAAATATTTGCGCCGCTCTAGACCGGATCTATTTTTATGCGTTGACGGACAGGGTTTTAATCTGCCGGCCGCGCGATACGCCAAGAGTCTCGGTATTCCGGTGGTTTACTACATCTCGCCGCAGGAATGGCTCTGGGGTACCCGCGCCGCCGGGAAAAAAGTTACCGCGGTTTGCGATTTGATAATCTCAATTTTTCCCGAGGAGCACACTTTTTACAAAAAACTTGGCGGCCATAGTGTGTACAACGGCCATCCTTTGAGCGAGATCGTCGCGCGGCCTGTAAAGACGCAGCATGCTGCGTCTCTGCAGGTCGCATTCCGGCGCAGGCACAATCTTGACCGCAAAAAACCGCTGGTCGCTTTGTTTCCGGGCAGCCGCGGTCAAGAGCTGACCAATCTTTTGCCAGTGTTTTTGCAAATCGTCAAACTTTCGCGCGGCCGCGAACAGTTTGTTGTCGCCGCGGCCAGTAAATATTGTTTAGAAATTTTGCGTAAAAAAATCAAAAATGTGCCTGTG
>JAISEH010000119.1 GCA_031264205.1 Candidatus Margulisiibacteriota bacterium | reverse complement strand
TGGGTTTTCCGGAACTATACTCTGGGACAAAACCAAACCGGACGGCACACCGCGCAAATTACTCGACGTCAGCAAATTAACAACTCTGGGCTGGAAATACAAAATCGATCTGGAAAACGGCTTACGGCAAACCTATCAGGATTTTTTGAGTAACAAAAACCTCCGTAAATAGTGTAAAATAAGCGCATGGAACCTATTGTCAAAACCGTGCCATTGCCGCCGCGCAAAGGTTTGACCAAAGTGCAGCAAAATCTCACCGCCATCGGCAGCGTGCCGACCAATGACAATTGCCCCTGCGTAAACACGTGCAAAGAACTCGGCGTTTACAAACAGGGCGCGTGTTTTTTGGGCACCAATGAAACACAAAAATGTCTGGCCGCGACTAATTTGCTTTTAAGCAAAGCGTTCAAAAAATAATTTATGGACGATGTCAAACGCCTGAATATTCGGCAGGGTAAATTCACTTTTGCGCAGAAAAAAAATTTTCGCCTGGAAAGCGGCCAAAAACTTGGGCCAATCACGCTGGTTTACGAAACTTACGGCCGCTTGAATGCCGCACGGGACAACGCGATCCTGATCTGCCACACGCTCACCGGCAACGCGCACGTGGCTGGCAAATTGGCCGGCGAAAAAAAATCGACCGGCTGGTGGGACTCGGTGGTCGGCCCGGGCCAGCCTTTTGACACGAGCAAACATTTCATCATCTGTTCCAATATTCTCGGTGGCTGCTCCGGCTCGACCGGCCCCAGCTCGCTCGATCCGCGGACGCAAAAACCCTACGGCCTGGATTTTCCGCTCATCACAGTCCGCGACATGGTCGACGCGCAGTATCAGCTCGTTACCAAACATTTCGGCCTGTCCAAACTCAAAGCCGTGGCCGGCGGCTCGATCGGCGGGATGCAGACGTTAGAATGGGGCGTGCGCTATCCGCAGTTTATGGATCATCTGATCGTGCTTTCCACGACACATAAACTTTCATCGCAGGCCATCGCTTTCAACAAAATCGGCCGCCACGCGATCACGATAGATCCGAGCTGGAAAAACGGCGCTTATTACGGCGCGCCGGAAAAGATCAAGGGACTCGGTCTGGCGCGCATGGTCGCGCATATCACTTATTTGTCCGAAGAAGGTATGCAAAATAAATTTGGCCGCGAGCGCGTCAATCGCAAAAATTTATTCAGCTTTCAAGAAAAATTTCAGGTGGAAAACTATCTCGATCATCAGGGCGAAAAATTTATGCAGAGATTTGACGCCAACTCGTATATTTATTTGAGCAAAGCGATGGACCTTTTTGATCTGACGCGCGGCTTTCGCAGCCTCGACGCGGCGGTTCGGCGCATTCAAGCCAAGACGCTTTTTATTTATTTTTCTTCGGACTGGCTTTTTCCCGAATATCAGTCCGCGGAATTAATTGAATCTTTTCAAAAAAACAAAAAATATATCCTTTCGTACAAAATAGAATCCAAAGCCGGCCACGACGCGTTCTTGCTGGAGTACGACAAGCTCAATCCGATCATGCAGTCTTTCCTCGATGTCTAAATTCACGGCCGCAGAGGAAGAATTATTAAAAAAAATCAGCGCGGAATTGCGGCTTACCTATTCCCAGCGGCGGATCAGCCGGACTTATATTTACGAGATCACACGGCGGGAAAATATTTCCGCGGCAGAAGTTTTGGCAAGAACAACTCAAGTCAACCGCAAGGTTTTCCTGCAGAGTTTATTCGAACAGCGTTTTCCCGAAGCCAGTCTTTTAATAAAAAACGGAGAATGGCAGCCATGCGGTCAGAAATAATTTATATAGAAAAAGAAATCGCCGAGCTGCCGTACACGCATACTATTTTGCAAAAATTTTCCGGCGCGCGCGTGGAAATTATCGAGGATATTCGCGCGCTGATCCGGCAGAATAAAAAACCATTTTCAGCAAACAAAATCAGCCGCTGGTTTTAGCCAAACAGCGCGGACGTTTTTTGGAAAAATGTCCCGGCACGAAAGAGCATATTTGTTGCAATTACCACACACTCAATATCGCGGTCGGCTGCCCTTACGACTGCACTTATTGTTTTCTGCAAAGTTACAGCAACAATCCTTATTACACGATTTACGTCAATCTTGACGAGATGCTGGCGGAAATACGCGGCCAAGTCCGCGGCAAGATCCGTCTCGGCACCGGCGAATTCACCGACAGTCTGGCGCTGGAGACGTATACACAATTTGTATATACATATGCGCCGCAAATCTGCGCGATCTCGCCGGATATTACATTAGAACTAAAAACTAAATCCGCACCCCTCTGTCCTGCGGACATCTCCCCTTGGCAAGGGGAGACTAGTTTGCGTCTACAAAAACAACTTGTCGTCGCCTGGTCGGTCAATCCGCAAAGTCTCATCGACAGCGATGAACGCGGCGCCACGCCGTTGCGGGAAAGAATATGCGCCGCCCGGACCGCCGCGGAATACGGCTACCGCGTGGCTCTGCATTTTGACCCGATCATTTACAGCGCGGACTGGGCAGAACAATATCAAACTGTATTGGACCTAATCCGGCAAAATATACCACCGGAAAAAATCGCCTGGCTGTCTCTAGGCACTCTGCGTTTCACACCAACATTGAAGCCGCTCATCGAACAAAAATTTCCGGCATCCACTATTGTGTACGGCGAATTATTTCCCGGGCGTGACAAAAAAATGCGCTATCCCGAGCCGCTGCGCGTAAAAATTTATCAGCACATGCTCCGACAAATCGCGACTATTTCGCCGCGCCTGCCGGTTTATCTCTGTATGGAGTCACCGGAAGTCTGGAAAAAGGTATATAATCAACTGCCCGCACAGGTGGAAAATCTAAATGAATTATTCTGAAAAAGACCAAAAATATATCTGGCATCCTTTTACCCAGATGCAGGAATGGGAAAACGACGATATCGTCGTCATTGATCGCGCGCGCGGCAATTACTTGTATGACGTAAACGGCAAAAAATATTTTGACGGCGTATCGTCGCTCTGGGTCACGCTGCACGGGCACTGCCATCCGCATATTAACCGCGCGCTGCGGCGGCAATTAAAAAAACTCGACCACTCCACCCTGCTCGGCTTGAGCAATGCGCCGGCTATTGAGCTGGCGGAAAAATTGATCGCGCTCGCACCCCGGGGGCTGGCCAGAGTTTTTTACAGTGACGCCGGCTCGACAGCGATGGAGATCGCGCTGAAAATCGCTTATCAATACTGGCAGCAGGATAAAAATAAAAAATATAAAGCCAAACAAAAATTTTTGACTTTAAGCGAAGCTTATCACGGCGACACGATCGGCAGTGTCAGTCTGGGCGGCGTGGCCATGTATCACGCGATCTATAAACCATTGCTTTTTAAAACAATTCAAATCCCCACGCCTTACCGGCATTACGGCCATGAACCGGATTTGAAAACCGCCGTGGAGGCGCTGGAAAAAGCTTTGCGAAAACATCACCAAGAATTGGCGGCGTTTGTTCTGGAGCCGCTGGTACAGGGTGCGGCCGGGATTTACATCGCGCCAGCCGGTTATCTCGCCGCGGCGCGCCGGCTCTGCACGAAATATAATGTGCTGCTGATCTGCGACGAAGTGGCCGTGGGTTTCGGACGCACCGGCGCTATGTTTGCCTGCGAGCAGGAAAAAGCCGCGCCGGATATTTTGGCTATAGCCAAAGGTTTGACTGGCGGATATTTGCCGCTGGCCGCCACGCTGACCACGGAAAAAATTTACAATAATTTCAAAGGGAAATTTGAGAGTCTGCGGACTTTTTATCACGGGCACACTTACACCGGCAATCCGCTGGCCTGCCGCGCCGCGCTGGCCTCGCTGGAATTATTCCGCAAAGAAAGAACTCTGGAAAAAGTAAATAA
>JAISEH010000117.1 GCA_031264205.1 Candidatus Margulisiibacteriota bacterium | reverse complement strand
CTTCTTATGATGTGGTGAATTGGGTCAAACACCGCTGCGGCACGCGCAAGGTCGGCCACGCCGGCACGCTCGATCCGGCCGCCGCAGGATTACTGCTCGTCGCCGTCGGCCGCGAATACACCAAAAAATTGGAGCAGTTGGCCGGTCAGGAAAAAGAATACATTTGTGAGATAACTTTCGGCATCGTCACGGATACCGGCGACAGCAAAGGGAAAATATTGTCCAGACAAATTGTCAATATAGAAAAGAATACATTGCAGGCTGTCTTAAATGATTTCATCGGCCAGCAGAAACAAATTCCGCCCATGTATTCCGCCGTCAAAGTGCGCGGCCAAAAACTGTACGAATTAGCGCGGCAAGGCATCGAAATCGAGCGGCAGCCCAAAGATATTGAAATCAAAGTTTTGGAATTGCTCGATTTCTGCTCGCCGGACAAAGCCAGCCTGCGTGTCGTCTGCTCTAAAGGCACTTACATTAGAACGTTGTGCTACAATATCGGCGAAAAAATGGAGACCGGCGCGTATATGTCCAAACTGACGCGCACCAGAATAGGAGATTATCGTTTGAACGCAGAATGTATCACACCGCAGGGACGGCGGTCATGAAAATAGCTATCGGTGTTTTTGATGGCGTGCACCGCGGCCACCAAAAGGTCATCGAAAAAGCGCATCTGGTTTTGACGATCACACCCCACCTCAATCCCGACATTGAATTGCTGACCACGCCCGCGGAAAAAAAAGACCTGCTCGGTAATCTGGCCGAATTCAAATTTACACCGCGCCGTGCTCGCCTCACGCCAGAAAATTTTATAGTCTGGCTGAAACAAAAATATAATCCCGCAGAAATTATTGTCGGGCACGATTTTCATTTCGGCTGGCAGCGGCAGGGTAATGTCGCTACGTTGCGCAAACTCGGCCAAAAATACAAAATCGCGGTCACGGAAATTTCCGAATATGTTTATCACAAAGAAACGGTGCGCAGTTCGACGATCCGCGCTTACTTGTATGATGGCCAAATTACACAGGCCAATAAATTACTGGGACGCGACTATCAACTCAACGGCAAAGTGATCCGCGGCAAGCGGTTTGGCCGCAAACTGGGCGCGCCGACTATCAATCTGCGGCTGGATTGTCCGCAAAAACTCGTGCCTCACGACGGCGTGTATCGCGGCGAAGCGATCGTCCGGAGCAAGCTTTACCCGGCCGCTATATTTATCGGCCGAAACGCTATTGAGGCGCATTTGCTGGGATTCACGGGTAATCTTTACGGCCAAAAAGCTACTTTGTTTTTGCAGGAATATTTGCGACCGATCATCAAATTTAAAAATTCAAACGATTTACAAAAACAAATTCAAAAAGACTTGCGAAAAATCAAAGCCAGTCATTAAAATTGATTAATTCATATATTTCAAATCTTCTTTAGTTGTGATTTTAATATTGCGCGGGTCGCCGGACACGACGTAAACCGGCGCGCCGAGTTTTTCCACCAGCATCGCGTCGTCCGTGCTGTCTTGCGGATTTACCTGAGCATAGGCGCGGAGAATAATATCCTTGCGGAAACATTGCGGCGTCTGCGCGGCAAAAAGTTCGGCGCGCCGCGGCGTGGAGAGAACCTTGTCACGTTTCACCACTTTTATAGTGTCCGCCACCGGGACGACGGGGATCACCGCAGAATGTTTAGTCAAAGCCTTTTTCAGCCGCGCGACCAGACTGCCGGCCACATTCGGCCGCGCGCCGTCATGAATAAACACATGTGTAATATCCCCGCGCAGCGCGGCCAAACCATTGCGGATAGAATCATAGCGTTCCGCGCCGCCGGCCACTACCGCCGCGTCTTTGATTTTATATTTTTCTAAAAGCCGCTGAAATTTCTTCACATCTCCGGCGACAATGATCAATTGGCCTATTTTCAAGATCGTTTTTTGATTTCGCTCAAGGCGCGTGAATTTTTCTATAGTATGAATAAAAAGCGGTTTGTTTTTGTACAAAAACAATTGTTTGTTCCGGCCAAAACGCCTGCCCTGCCCGCCCGCCGCGAGGATCAGCGCGATTTTCATAAACCCGCTCTGATCACCGAGCTGACTTCCAGCACTTGCTTCAACGCGCCGATCTGTCGGATCGCTTTTTGCAGCGGCGCTTCCTGCACCAGATGCGTGATAATAACCAGATTGGCCACGCTGTCCGCGTCTTTTTGCTGCACGGCCTTGATACTCACTTTGTTGTTGGCACAAATTTTGGACACAGCGGCCAGCACGCCAGGCTCGTCTTTAACTTTTAGCCGGATAAAATACTCGCTGGTGATCGAGCCGATCGGCACTATTTTTTTATGCGTAAAATTAAAATGCAGCGCGGGACTGGTGTCGCCGGTGTCATGCAAAGCCAGATCGACCAGGTCGCCAATCACCGCCGAAGCGGTCGGCAATTCCCCCGCTCCGCGCCCGTAAAACATCGTCTCGCCCACGCAGTCGCCTTCCACGAATACCGCGTTGAACGCGTCATTGACTGTGGCCAGCGGATGCCGCTGCGGGATCATGACCGGATGCACGCGCAGTTCCACATTTTTGGCGCCATGCGCGATGCCGATCGCCAGCAGTTTAATGACGTAGCCGAACTCCCGCGCCAGCGCGATATCCACAGCGCTGATCTCCCGAATGCCCTCGCGGTAAATATCCTGATAAGCAAAATGCGAATTGAACGCCAGGCTAGCCAGTATCGACAATTTATAAACCACGTCGTAGCCGTCGATGTCATTGGTCGGATCGGCCTCGGCGTAACCCAGAGCCTGCGCTTCTTTCAAAGCGGAGGCCAGCTCCGCATTTTCGCGGTACATTTTAGTCAAAATATAATTAGTCGTGCCATTGACGATGCCGTAAATTCGCCGGATATTATTGCCAGCCAGCGCCTTGGTCAGCGCGTTGATGATCGGTATGCCGCCGCCCGCCGAAGCCTCGAACAAAATATTCACTTTGTTTTGCGCGGCCAGCGCGACAAATTCGCGGCCGTACTTGGCGATGACTTCTTTATTGGAAGTGACGACATGTTTCCCGTGGCGCAGCGCAGTCTCGATAAATTTTTTGGCCGGATTGACGCCACCGATAACCTCGACGACTATATCGACCGCCGGATCGTTGAGCGCTTTTAATGCGTCGGTGGTCAAAATTTCTTTCGGGACTTTAATGCCGCGGTCTC
>JAISEH010000091.1 GCA_031264205.1 Candidatus Margulisiibacteriota bacterium | reverse complement strand
GCTTACGGTCTGGACATGAACTGGTGGTTTGAGGATTTCGCCGAAATACGCGCGGCCAGAGTTCTAACCAAAGAGGCTATCGTTAAAAAAGCCACGGAAAAAGAATTATTAAATAGCTTCAACAAACTAGACGCTCGCTCCCGCAAAGCCCTGCAAAAGATACTCAAAGGAATGCTCAAAAAACGCCGCGACCGCTATCCGGCCAATAATGTGTATTTTTTTCAGCAGGCTTAATATCTTTTTGGCTATATTAATGTATATTTAGAAACTAATTGTTTTTCATAAATAAGTTTAGTTCCTCTTTTAGAACAGCCCATATTTTTTCTATATTGATTACTAAGTCTTCCATTTCTGTCCATTTTAATTTAAAACTATAAGCATGCCTGACAAAATGGCGAAAATTTAAATATTCGCCTAGTTTTTCTTTAAGGTCTTTTCCAAATACAGCTGTTCTAGCGCCTGTTTGCTCAAAGGCTCTGTCAAACAACTTTTTATGCCATCTATCGCCAATGGGAATTTCCAGATCTAGTTGTTTTATAATTAACAATAATATATTTTCCACGCCGTTATAAAAAGAATGCAAACACAATGCAGCGGCAGATAATTCTACAAAATCTGGCGCTTTTATTTTACACAGACTCAATAATGGCTCAGCGTCACTAAGCAATTGATCTAACTGCATTATTTCAAATTCTATTTTTTTCTTAACGCCGCTATCCAATTTTTACAACCTCGCCCAGAGAATCTAATAGGGCAAAAAAATCTTTATTTTCATCAAAATCCACCAAATCAACTTTCTTGGTTAAGCAATCGTCCAGCTTGGCATAAACTTTAAAAAACTTTCTCTCTGGTAGGCCTGAAATACCAATGTCTATATCTGAATATTTGTGCAGGCGTCCTGTTACCAGCGAACCAAACAAATAAACAGCCTTACAGCCCTCGTTTTTTAATAAATCCGAGGCCATGTCTATGTCCTGCTGGTAATCTTCTGGAAGTTTAAGTGATTTCATGCATAATATAATATTCCATATTAGACCGGATTTCAATTAACGAAGACTAATTTCGCCGGCTTTATACGACGACCGCACAAATGGCCCTGAAAATACCGCTTTGAAACCCAGCTCTTTTTCGCCGTATTCTTTATATTCCGCGAATTTGTCAGGGTGGACAAACTCCTGAAGCGGATAGTGTTTTTTGGACGGCGGCAAATACTGGCCGAGCGTAACAATAGACACGCCGCTATTTTTCAAATCCTGCAGCGCGGACTTTATCTCCGCCTCTGTTTCGCCCAAACCAAGCATCAAACCAGATTTGGCAGTCAGGCCGGAACCAGCGGCATGTGCCAGCACTTTCAGCGAACGTCGATAATCCGCCTGCGGACGGACAGCCTCATACAAACGCGGCACGGTCTCAATATTGTGATTGAAAACAGTCGGTCTGGCCGCCAGCACAGTATCCAGCGCGGTCAGTTTGCCCTGAAAATCCGGCGTGAGAACTTCGACGGCGGCGCGCGGCAGTCCCTGCCGCACGGCCAGAATGGCCGCGGCGAAATGCGCCGCGCCGCCGTCCGGCAGGTCGTCGCGCGTTACAGATGTAATAACCACATACTTCAAACCCAGTTTCCGCGCGGCCGCGGCTATTTTTTGTGGCTCATCAGCGTCCACCGGCTCCGGCGTGGCTTTGGCCACGGCGCAAAAACGACAGCGACGCGTGCACGCGCCGCCGAGGATCAGGAATGTCACTGTTCGCGCGGCAAAACACTCGCCGCGGTTGGGACAAAGCGCGGATTCACAAACCGTATGCAAAGATTCCGCCAAATATTTGCGGATACGCAGATTGTGCGCGGATTTCGGAATGTTTTTTTTGAGCCACGCCGGATAACGCATGAAAATAGTTTAGCAAAACACCAGAAAAAATCCATACATAAATTTGCGACACGCGGGTATTTTATGTTGAGCTTTTAAGGAGTGTGCAGATATGGCAACTATCGATGATTTTGAAGATCCGCCGGAAAACGAGCCAAACGCCGAGGCGCAGAGTTATCTGGCGCGTTACTACAACGAAGCGCTGGCCGAGTTTCTCCAATCCGCCGCGCCGCGCAACGAAGTCTATCCCTACGAGGTGTTGATTTTTTCCAATCAGCCGGGGATTTTGCGGAAAAACTAAACCTGGCCTTGCTGCATAAAGACAGGGATTTCCGCCAAATCGCTAAATACAGTCCGCTAAAAATCTATCCTCTTTAGTGTTACAATAATTTTATGTTCAACAAAAAAGTTTTAAAAATCCGCGACAAAATTTTGGACAGGCTGGCCAAATGAAAACACTGAATAAATCCCGCGCGTTGGTTTGCCTGTCCGGCGGTCAGGACAGTGTCACCTGCCTGATGTGGGCGACGCAAAAATACGGCGCGGAAAATATTTTTACTGTTTCTTTTAATTACGGACAAAAACACGCCGTGGAATTATCTTGCGCCAAAACCACGGCCAAACTGTTCGGCGCGGCCGCGCATTGGGTTTTGGATGTGCCGGCTCTGAAACAGATCGGCGATAGCGCGCTGCTGACCAACGCCGACGTGAATGAGAGCAAAGACGGCCTGCCGGCTTCTTTTGTGCCAGCGCGCAATATTATTTTTTTGAGTCAGGCGGCGGCTCTGGCCTACAAACTGGATTGCGGTGATTTAATCACCGGCGTGAGCGAAGCGGACTACAGCGGTTATCCGGACTGTCGCGGGCAGACCCTGAAACTTTTGGAGCAGACTCTTAATGCGGGTCTGGAAGCAAATCTGGAAATCGTCCTGCCGCTGCTGCGCAAAAACAAAGCGGAAATCTGGGAAATGGCCTATCAATGTCAGGGAACGGATGGCGTGGAGCTGATCCGCGAACACACGCACACCTGCTACAACGGAGATCACACAACGCGGCATGAATGGGGTTACGGTTGCGCCAAATGTCCGGCCTGTCAGCTGCGCCGGAAAGGTTATGCGGAATTCCGCGCGAAAGTGAAATAAAAATGCAGGCCAATCTTCAAGAAATTTTCCGCAGCATACAGGGCGAGGGTTTGTACGCCGGCGCGCCGACTATTTTTGTGCGCTTCAGCGGCTGCAATTTGCGCTGCGCTTACTGCGACACCAAAAAATCCTGGCGCGAGACCAAGTACTGCCTCTATCAGCCGCTGGAGTTTGCGCGCCGCGTCGTGCGCGTGCCCAACGCCGTCTCCGCGGAAGATTGCGCGGACATGATTTTTTGGCTGGCGCCGCAGGGGCTGGTAAGTTTTACCGGCGGCGAGCCTTTGCTGCACGCCAAATACATCGCGCGCGTGCTG
>JAISEH010000171.1 GCA_031264205.1 Candidatus Margulisiibacteriota bacterium | reverse complement strand
ATAAAAATGAACGTCACAAAATAACCGGACACCACATCGGCCAAGCTAGCGATCGGCGCTTTGGAGTTTTGCGCGTTCTCGACCAGTTTAATAATTTGCGACAGCGCGGTAGTCTCGCCGATTTTGCCAGCGCGGAATTCCAGCAGACCGGTCGTATTCAGCGTGCCGGCGTAAACCGCGTCGCCGCTTTTTTTCTCCACCGGCAGACTTTCGCCGGTCAGCATGGACTCGTCGACACTGGAGCGTCCGTCGGTCACTTCTCCGTCGACGGGTATTCTGGCGCCGGGCTTGACTATGACTATGTCGCCGATCTGCACCTCGCTGACCGGAATTTCAATTTCCTGTGCGCCGCGGACGACCAGCGCGGTCGGCGGCGCGAGCTGCAGCAATTTCTGAATGGCGCCGGAGGCCCTGGCTTTGGCGGCGGCTTCCAGAGTTTTGCCCAGCAAGACCAGCGTGATGATCACACCGGCGGTCTCAAAATACAGGGCGTGGACGGCGTGAATATTGCCGTGTGACAATGTATATACATTGTAGATACTGTAGGTCAGAGCGGCCGCCGTGCCGACCGCGATCAGCGAGTCCATATTGGGGCTGAGTTTGCCCAGCGCGCGCAGGCCGCCGGTGTAAAATTTGCGTCCGGCTAAAATGATCGGCAAAACCAGGATCAACTGTGCCAGAGCGTAGCGCAAGGCATGTTGCCGCGGATGAATAAATCCGGGTAGATAAATATTGGGAAAAAGCATCGGCCCCATGGCCAGATAAAGCAAGGGCAGGGTGAAAACCGCCGCCAGCAGAAATTTGCGCCGGAGCGCGCGGCTGGCTTCGTCTTTTTCCAGCGGCCGCGCCAGCACTTGATAACCCAATTTTTCGATAGCGGCCTGTATCCTGGCCTGAGTGATTTGCTGCGGCTCGTAGGTGATCGCGGCTTTTTCCGTGGTGAGATTGACCGCGGCGCTTTGCACTCCGTCCAGTTTGGCGACGGTTGTCTCGATCGCCCTGGCGCAACCCGCGCAGGACATGCCGCCGATATTTAAAATGATTTTCATGTGCATCACCCGATTTTTGTCTTTATTATTTACCTAAAAACAAAATACCTCAAGGGGGTATCCGGGGAGTATCAAAAAGCCGCCTAATCTGCAACAAATTTCTGTAACTTACGATGTATTTAGTAAGAGGTGGATAAATGGTCTTAAAAGCATTTGGAGAAAACGAATTGAACTTTCGCCAGGTTGAGATATCTTTAAATGATATTTCAGCCAAACTACGCAAATATAATTATCCAGAGGAATATATCTACACTGCCGAGTATTTGTTCGACCTAACTTTGAGGGATCAGAGCAGTAATTTTTCTAAAGAATTAAGAGAGAACGAAACATACCGGGACGAGATTTGTAAATTTTTGAGCTGCTATCCCATTCCGCAAAAGAATTACAAGGTTGTTTTGGGAAAATTTCTCAGAAAAAGCGAAAACCTCCGTAGTCAGTCGGGATATTCTGGGCCTCTTTTCAATATCGGTCAGGCGGCCACTAATGATGCTGTCAAAAAGGAAGACTTTTACAAGGAACGTAGAGAGCAAGAACCAGCTATTCATGGTGTATCCGTTGCTGAAGCCCCGAGCGTTCTTCAAGATGCGAGCAGCAAACTCTACCGCTATGTTTATGGCGACGAAAACACAACCAGAACAATCAGCGACCATATTGAGATACTTAAAATAAATATTTTGCCGGAAATGGCGCGAGACACTGATCAATATTATTATGTGGCCACGCCGAAGCTGTCACCTGGTATAAAAATCAAGATTAAAAGACTTTTTGAGGAATCTGGATTAGGAACAATGAATTCTGCAGGCAGAGGCTTCCAGATCGAGTTCAACACAGCGAAAAGTCCGCAAGACTTGGGGGGGGGGTTACGGCAAATTAAAGATTTGTTAAGAACACCGGAAACTTTCAGGATTTTAAATGATATTCGCCGCAGTTTTTTCTATGCCAAAGAGTACCCAAAAAGTCGAGCAGCAGAAATCTACGATCCGCGCCTAAAAACGCCAGAAAGCAGCACCAAGAAACTAGCTGATTATCAAAAAAAACATCCGGGTAAATTGATGTATTGGGGAGACCTTCCTGATATCGTTGGCGCAATCATAGCCGTGCCGCGTTTGATTGATCTGGAGAATATTATGAATTATATTCGCTATCGTTGTCTTAATCTTTTGCTAGAAGAAGACAATCTTTTCCTAAAAAATCCCGATAAAATTTACCGCGATGTAAAAGAAGATATGAAAATGGCCACGAGCGCTACTATGAACTGGGAGTTGCAATTGCATCTAATTGAATGTCTGCCATTTAATTTTTTGGAGCATATCTTATATAAAAAGCAAGAAAGTCTGCCGGCTGTCGAGGTCGAGGCAATGAAACAAATAATCTGGGGACCGTTGGCGCAAATCTTGCTCGAAAAACTGGACGAATATGAGACTATCAACAAAGAATATATAGTTTGGATCAAAAAACATAAAGTTGACTTTTAATTCGCGCGCTGGCTGTGTCCGGAAAATTTCTGTTCGTTTTTTGTCAGCCTCTGTCGGATAGTATAATATAAGGCTATGTTCATCCTCGGCAAAATTTTTACCTGGTCGCTGCTTTCGCCGGGGTTATTTTTGCTGCTGCTGTTTTTGGTTTTTGCCGCGGCGCTCAGCAATAAACGGCGCGCCTGCATTTTTTTG
>JAISEH010000007.1 GCA_031264205.1 Candidatus Margulisiibacteriota bacterium | reverse complement strand
CGATCCGCTGGTCATTATGTTCACGGTGCCGTTCGCGATCATGGGCGCGGTTTTCTCGCTGTCGATCACCGGCACGGCGTTTAGCACGGTAGTTTTTCTGGGCATTATTTTGCTGATCGGTGTCGCGGTCAATAACGGCATTGTCATGGTTGATTATTTCGGCACACTGCGCCGCGAGCAGAGCAAGACCGTTTACGAAGCCGTGCTGGCTGGCTCGCCGACGCGCCTGCGTCCGGTGTTGATGACGAGCCTCACCACGATAGTTGGTTTGCTGCCGATGAGTCTGGGAATGGGTGAAGGCTCGGAAATGCTCGTGCCGCTGGGACGCTCGGTTTTGGGTGGCATGTTGTTGTCTTTTCTTTTAACTTTGTTTGTGATACCATTAGTATACTTAATTTTCAACGGGGGAAAAATCCAAGAATGATTGATATGACTAAAGGCAGCATTTCCAGATTGTTGCTGCTGTTTACTATTCCGATGTTTATCGGCAGCGTGTTTCAACAGCTCTACAATGTGGTAGACCGCATGATCGTCGGGCAGTTTATCGGCGAGAAAGCGCTGGCCGCGGTCGGCGCGTCTTTTTCGGTGGTTTTTCTGCTCATCGCTCTGGCTATGGGCGCGACGATGGGCGTGTCCGTGCTGGTCTCGCAGTATTACGGCGCGAAAAATTATAAAAAAGTCCGGCTCTGTGTCGAGACTTCGTATCTTTTTATGACAGTGATTTCACTGGGGCTGATGCTGCTAGGTTTTCTCTGCAACGATTTTATTCTGCGCCTGCTGGATACCCCGGCCGAAATTCTCGCCGATGCCGAGATTTACCTCAACACAATTTTTGCCGGCATGTTTTTGTTTTTTGGCTACAATCTCGTCAGCGCGATACTGCGCGGACTTGGTGATTCCAGCACACCGCTGTATCTTTTGATTATTTCCACGCTGGTCAATATCGTGCTGGATTTGGTTTTTGTGCTCTGCTTTCACTGGGGTGTATTCGGCGCGGCTTTTGCCACGATCATCTCGCAGGGCGTGTCTTTTCTGGGCGGCCTGTATTATCTACAAAGGATCAATCGCTTATTCCGCGTCAATTATTGGCGTCTGCGCTTTGACCGCGAGATTTTTACGCGCAGTATGCAGATCGGCTTGCCCAGCGGCGTGCAACAAATGCTCGTGGCGGCCGGCATGATGGTTTTGCACCGACTGGTCAATGGTTTTGGCACCAATGCGCTGGCGGCTTTCACCGCGGCTGGCAGCATTGACGCTTTTGCCATGATGCCGGCGATGAATCTCTCCATGGCGATGTCTACTTTTGTCGGGCAGAATATCGGCGCTGGTAAACAGGATAGAGTGCAGGGCGCGGTCAAGGTCGGTTTGCTGCTGGCTGCGGCGATCGCCGTGGCGGTGTCGCTGGTGGTGGTGTTTTTTAGCAAATGGCTGCTGCTGATCTTTACTTCCGAGCCGGCGGTGCTGGCTGTCGGCCGCGATTATTTGCATATCGTCGGCAGTTTTTATTTGCCGTTTATGCTGATGTTTATTTACACCGGCGTTTTACGCGGCGCGGGCGACACTTTTATCCCGACTTTGCTGACCGTGCTGTCGCTCTGGATTATCCGCGTGCCGGCGGCGGCTCTGCTCTCGGCGCACATCGGCTTGAACGGCGTGTGGTGGTCGATGCCGATTTCCTGGGGGCTGGGTGTGATTTTTTCCGCGGCGTATTTTTACAGCGGCGGCTGGCAAAAAAAAGTACTCGTAAAACCCAGCAAGGAAAATATAGCAAAAGCGGAGATCTTGAACGAGCTGGAAGTTTTGGATTTGGAGAAAAAAGAAGTACGGTTTTAATATCTCGTGAAAGCGAAACATTAATAAAACCCTGGCAGATTATGTATTGACATATTCAAGGCTTTATAGTTAAATATCCACCCTTTTTGGGTGAAAGTAGGGTAAAATGCGAGAGATTATTACGCTCGAGTGTGAGGTTTGCAAGCGGCGCAATTATGTGACGACAAAAGAAAAGCGCAACAACCCCGAGCGTTTGACGTTAAAAAAATATTGTAAATGGGATAAGAAGCATACGCCGCATAAGGAAACCAAGTAATTTTCCTGGAGCGGGATTGTTTTTTGTGTTTGTGTTGAATAGGGAGTTGCCTATAAAGAGGATAATTCCACTGTAGGCGAGTAGCTCAATTGGTAGAGTGGCGGTCTCCAAAACCGTAGGTTGCGGGTTCGATCCCTGCCTCGCCTGCCATAAAATGTTATAAAGAACGGAAATAAAATGGCGTTTTTTGCAGACCTGAAAACAGAAATGAAAAAAGTGGATTGGCCGGTCGGCGGTCGCGTGGCGCAAATGACCGTGGTCGTGTTTTTGATAGTAGCGCTGATGACTTTTTTTACTTTTGTGCTGGATTTGATTTTGGGCGCCGTGCTTTTTAAATAATTTAGGGAAAACATGAGCGATTTAGAAAACAGTAATAATATAGAAGAGGCCACTTTGGAAACGGCGCAAAATACAACCGCTGTTCCTGCTGTGGCAGAGGAGCCGCGCGCCGCCAAAGGCGATTGGTATGTGCTACAAGTGTTTACCGGCTTTGAGCAAAAAGTTTGCTCGGCGATAGAGCAGAAGGTCAGCGATTTCAATCTGCAAGACCGGATTTTTAAGGCGCTGGTGCCGGAAGAAGATGTCATTGAGGTCAAGAACGGCAAACGTTACGAGCGGCGTAAAATGATGTTTCCGGGTTATGTTTTTGTCAATATGGAAAAAGATGACGAAGCCTGGTATCACCTGCGCACGGTTAACGGCGTGTCCAAATTTGTGGGCGCCGGTGTGCCGGAGCCACTGCCAGACAAAGATATGCTGCGTATACTCAATCAGACCGGCGAAGTGACCGCGAAGCCGAAATTGGAAATTGATTTTGAGGTCGGCGAAAATGTGAAAGTGATTTCCGGACCGTTCCGCGGCTATGCCGGCGAGATAAAAGAAGTCCTGCCGGAAAAAGGCGCGGTCAAAGTGATGATTTCGATTTTTGGTCGCTCTACCTCGGTGGAGTTGGATTTCGACCAGATCGAGAAAAACGTTTAATATTGTAGGAGAAAATAATGGGTGAAAAAGGCAAAAAACCAGCGGCAGGCGGCCCCAAGCAGCTAGTTACTATTGTTAAGCTGCAAATCGAGGCTGGCAAGGCCAATCCGGCTCCGCCGGTCGGTCCGGCTCTGGGACAGCATGGCCTCAATATCATGGATTTTTGCAAGGCCTACAACGATCAGACCAAAGACAAAGCCGGTTCGGTCATACCGGTGGATATTTTTGTTTACAGCGACCGCACTTTTACTTTCAAACTCAAATCGCCGCCGGCTGCGACGCTGGTTTGCAAGGCCTTGAATATTCCCAAAGGCTCGGCGGTGCCCAACAAAAACAAAGTCGGCAAAATCACCCGCGCCAAGCTGCGCGAAATCGCCAAGCAAAAAATGGAAGGTCTGAATTGTTACGACGAAGAGGCGGCGGTCAAAGTTATCGCCGGTACTTGCCGCTCGATGGGCGTGGAAGTTATCGACTAGGAGAAAAAAATGACAGTTGTACATGGTAAAAAATACAGAAGCAAACTGGAGTCTTTAAAAGGTCAGGCGGTGTTTCCGCTGGACGAAGCGCTGGCCAAAGTTCGCGATCTGGGCGTGGCTAAATTTGACGAAACAATAGAAGCGACTTTTGTGCTGGGTATCGATCCCAAAAAAGGCGAACAAATGGTGCGCGGTGCGGTGGCTATGCCGGCGGGCCTTGGCAAAAAAGTAACTGTGGCGGTGATCACCAACGGCGACAATCTCAAGATCGCGGAAAAATCCGGCGCGGATTTTGTCGGCGCGGACGATTTGGTCGAAAAAATCAACGGTGGCTTTACGGATTTTGATGTGCTGCTGGCGACTCCCGACATGATGCCCAAAGTTTCCAAACTCGGCAAAATACTGGGACGCAAAGGTTTGATGCCGACGCCCAAGGCCGGCACAGTGGTGCAGGACGTGGCCAAAGCGATCGGCGAGCAAAAGGCCGGCAAGGTGGAATACAAGACGGACAAGGCCGGCGTGATCCACACGGTTATCGGCAAAAAATCTTTTGCCACGGATAAATTGAAAGTCAATTATGACGCGCTTTACGAGGCGATTTTGAAAGCCAAGCCGTCGACAGTTAAGGGCATTTATGTTAAAAGCATTTACCTCGCGCCGACCATGGGACCGGGCGTCAGGGTACTGGCGAGTGTGAATTGATCCAGAGAAGCCGGCAGTCCCTGAGGGACATAAGACCTGCGGAGGAGTAAAGATGGTTAAAGAAAGCAAAAAAGTTGCGGTGGCGGAAATCAAGCAAAAAATTGCGGATGCCGAACTGGTGCTGTTTTCTCAATACAGCAAATTAACAGTGGCTGACGACCGCGAATTGCGCCGCAGTCTGCGCGGAGCCAAAGCCGAATACTGCGTTTACAAAAACACTCTGGCTTCGATCGCGTTTAAAGACCTGAATATTCCGGTCGATGAAAAACAATTGACCGGCCCGACGGCCTATATTTTTGCCAAAGAACCGGTGGCGCCGGCCAAAGTTCTGGTGACTTTTTGTAAAGGCCATGAGTCTGTGGCGGTCAAAGGCGGCGTGTTCCAGAAACAAATTATTGGCGCGGCGCAGGTACAGGAATTGGCCTCTTTGCCGGGACGCGAGGAATTGCTGTCCAGGCTGGTGTATTTACTGCAATCGCCGATCAGCGGTTTGGTCAATGTGCTGCAGGGACCGCTTCGCAAATTAGTTTATGGTTTAAATGCTGTGGCGGAGAAAAAATAACAATAATGTGTAAAGACGTAGCATGCTACGTCTTTACCTTATCTGAGGAGGTGAATTTATATGGTAGAAGTTACCGCAGTTGCTCAAGAAATTATTGATAAAGTAGAGAAGCTTTCTGTGCTGGAGTTGAACGGTTTAGTCAAGGCTTTGGAAGAAAAATTTGGCGTGACCGCAGCCGCTCCCGTGGCTATAGCCGCTGCTCCCGCAGCCGCAGCCGCTGCCGGCGGAGACGCCGGGGCCGCTGCTTCTACTGTCAGCGTCATTCTGGCCAGCGCCGGAGATAAGAAAATCCAGGTGTTGAAAGTGCTGCGCGAGATTACCGGACTGGGCTTAAAAGAAGCCAAAGATTTAGTGGACGGTGCTCCGAAGCCGGTTAAAGAAGGCGTGGCAGCAGACGAAGCGAAAACTATTAAGGAAAAGCTGGAAAAAGAAGGCGCTAAAGTTGAGATCAAGTAAGGTTTTTAGCATTTGAGTATTCCCGGGTTTTTGATGCACAAAGACCCGGGTGATTGTGCTGTAGTCTATTTGAGGAGGCACCAGAGTGGTCGCAAAAATTAAATCGAGAATAAAATTAAATACCAATATTCCTGAAGAAAAATTAGACGTGCCAAAGCTCACGTCTTTGCAGTTGAAGTCTTACGACAAGTTTCTGCATGAGGGCATCGAAGAGGAATTAAAAGCTATCAGCCCGATCGTGGGATTCAACGGCCGTTACGAGCTTTCGTTTTTGTACCTCGACGAGGACAAAAATGAATACACCAAACCGGAAATCGAAGAGCCGAAATATTCGGAGATCGACTGTCTGCGCGAGGAGCACACTTACGCGCTGTCGTTGCGCGTGCCTGTGCGCTTGGTCGACACGATCACCGGCGAGATCAAACAGCAGACGATTTACATGGGCGAGATACCGCGCATGACCAAGCAGGGCACATTCATTTTCAACGGCGACGAGCGCGTGGTCATTTCACAGTTTGTGCGGTCGTCCGGCGTGTATTTTGAGGAAAAAGTAAACGCCAAGAAAAACGAAAAATCTTTCAAGGCCAAGATCATTCCCAACCGCGGCGCGTGGCTGGAAATGGAAATCGACACCAACGGCGTGATCTGGGTTTACATCAACAAAATGAAAAAAGTCGGCCTGTCTTTGTTTCTGGCGGCGCGCGGTTACAATGAAGACGAGATGCGCCAGGCTTTGAGCAATGAACCGGACCCCGACGATTTGACCAAAGTCAAGCGTGTGCTCAACGGCGGCGAGTATTTGGACAAAACGATCAAGAATAAAAAAATCGGTCCCATTTTGACGCCGAATGAAGCGCTGGTCGAGCTGTACCGCAAACTGCGGCCGGGCGACCATATCACAGAGGACGGCGCCAGACAGTTTTTGGAAAATCTGTTTTTCAATCCTGACCGCTATGATCTGGGCGAGATCGGCCGCTACAAGATTAACACCAAGCTGGGTTTTGCCGAAATGCACAACGAGGACGTGCATTATCTGACCAACGAAGATGTGGTGGCGGTGGCGCGTTATCTCAT
>JAISEH010000172.1 GCA_031264205.1 Candidatus Margulisiibacteriota bacterium | reverse complement strand
TTTCTTCCAGCGAAGTTACCTGCATCAGTTCTTCAATATCTTTTTGTTCTTCGGCGACCGGATCGATCTCTTCGCCGCGCTCCACCGCTTCTTTTATGGCTGTCTCGCGCTTGGTTTTTTCTTCCTGATAAACGCCCAGCAGCGCGGTCTGGATCATGTCCAGTTTGGTGATCACTTTGGCGTCAATAAAACCCAATTTGGTTTCGATCACACAGCCACCTTCCAGGCAATGCTTGTCGGGCACAATACTCAAATTTTTGGCTTCGACCAGATCGATGATCAGCTCTTTTTCATTGCGCACAGTCTGCAAATCCTGCGCCGCCACTTTGATGACCACCTGTTCATTGTCAGAAATTTTTTCGATGGCGTCCTTGACTATATCCATCACGATATCCTGGCTTTGCGCCAGCTCATTGCGGACAACCTGCGCGGCGATGCGTGTGGATAGTTTCATGATCTCCGGCACCGCGGATTTGACGATCGTGTTTTTTTGCGCGTTGGCCTGCTTCACCACATTTTGCGCTTCGGCGATATGTCCTTTGAGCTGCTCATAAATTTTTTGCTTGCCTTCTTCCACGCCTTTGGCAATTTCTTTTTCCAGCAACTCTCTGGCTTTGTGCTCCGCGGCGTCAATGATCTGCCGCGCTTCTTCTTCGGCTTTGTGTTTGATCTCAGCCGCCACCGCGTCCGCCTGAGTTTTGCCTTCCTGCAAAATATTCTGGATCATCTGCTCGCGTTCTTCCTCGCTGACCAGCGGCTCAGCTGGCTCCACCGGCTCGATATACATCTCGACAGGTGAAATATTTGGCGTTTCGCTTACCAGCTCTTCGTCGGCGGTTTCCGGCAGTCCCATATGCACGAGCTGTTCGCCCAGACGCAGAGTGTGTTTTTTTAGCAACGGCATAAACCTTTATCCTCGTGCCTTGACCTGCTCATTGAGCAAAGCAAACAAATTGTCCGACCAGGGCAGTTTTTCGACCGCGCACTGTTTAATTTCGCTGCGGCGACCGGGCGAGAGCATTTCAGAATAACTTTTTTGCCGACCGGCGCTCATATAACTCAAGACAAAAGCCGCGGTTTGCGGCATTTCATTTTGCAGCAAAGCCACCAATTCCGGCAAAGGCTTGCGGCCGATCTCGCTCGACGCGTCAGCCGGATCAACCTCCGGCTCTTTGAGCTGCGGCGCCTCTGGCGGCTGATTCAACGCGAAACGCGTCAATTCTTTGAGCACAAAAGCCACTGCTTCCGGCGAGGGTTTTTTGAAATTATTTAACTCTCGCGTGATCTTGAGCGCGAGGCTTTCCGGCAGGCAATCCAGCACTTTGCCGGATACTTCGTCGCCCAGCGCGGAAAGAAAAATCAGCGCTTTTTCACGGCCTTTTAACTGCATTGCCACCATTTTAAAATCCTCTCATTATTTCTGCGCCGCGGCGTCTTCTTGAAACCATTTTTCCAAAACCGCCGCGACTTTGTCCGGGCTTTGCGCGGCCAATTCGCGGACCGCGTCCGTCGAGGGCGCGGCGAGGTCGGCAAAACCTTCTTTGTCTTCCGGCGGCTCGTCAAAAACCGAACTCTTTTTGCCGCCTTTTTCTGCGGTGACTTTTCTATTATGTCTCGGCCGCAAAACCACGATCAAAATTAACACGCCAAAAAGTCCGCAACCCAAATATAGAATATTATTCCAAGTCCAAAAAGTTTTTGACTTGGACGGCAATTTGGTCAAATCTATAGACGGACTGGTTTTGTCAGCTGGCGGTTTAACAGCCGGCGGAACTTTTTCCGTATTCTTATCCTGACTGCTCAAACCGCTAAATAAATTGCCTTTGCTGTGCTCATTGGTATTTGGCGACCAGCGCAGATCGATGCGGTCGCGGCCTTTGACATAACTTATCGCCGCGGCGATCGATTTCATGAAAGCCTCGCGCACTTCCGGGGTCAAGACCACGTCTTTGTTATTTTGGTCTAACAAAATCATACTGGTGATCCGCGCGATCATAGAATTCGGTGTCACGGCATCAAAAGGCCGGTCATTCAGCTCCACATTGACTTTGACCGTCGTGGCTTTTTTGGGGAAAAACTGATCGGCCATTTGTTTGACATTGCGCTCCAGCAGATTTTCGTAGCGCTCTTTGAATTTCATCTTGGCCGCGTAAGACTCCTCCGCGCTGGCATTGGCGTTTAGCCGCAAACCCCGGACCGAACTTCTCTGCTGCCGGTTCATCTTGTTGTTGTCTATATTGTAATACATTTCAAAAATAGCGCTTTCGTCGGCCTTTTCAGAAGGCTCCAGCGGAATATCCGTGGAATCCGTTAATCCCGCTGTTGACACATTGCGGCCGCCGGACTGCGCTTTTTGCAGAGCCAGCATCGCGGCCAGCCGGTCGTAATCTTTGGCGTATTCCTCGGAGCTTAAAACCCGCCCGTAATAATCCACCACTGTAATATTTTCTTTTTGCAAGCCTTCCACTGAAGCGGAGACCAGCGCAATGATCGCCTGCACCTGCGACGGGGAAAGCAGCTCGCCTTCCACGATCTTGACCATCACCGAAGCCTGCACCGGATTTTGCACTGTGGAAAAAAGCTGTTTGGCCGGTATGACCACGATTACCCGCGCTTCTTCGATGCCGTTGATCCGCGCCACACTGCGCGCCATCTCACCGCTGATCGCGCGGGAAAATTTCACGTTTTGGTCAAACTCCGACGCGCCCAGCGCGCTGCCTTTGTCAAAAATCTCAAAACCCACCGCGCCACCATTGGGCATAATACCTTCCTGGGCGATGGCCAAAACTATATCCGTGCGCTTTTTGGTCGGCACCAATATCGTGCGGCCGTCGTCCTCCAGTCGATAATCTTTCACGCCCTGCGTTTTCAGCGAATCCACGATCAGCGCGGCTTCCGCGTAATCCAGATTTCTAAACAACACCGAATAACCGGCCGGTTCTTTTTTTTGCGTGAAAGACGGCAAAGAACCGCTGCCGATCTTGACGGTGCCGGATAAAGACGGGCGAAAGAGGAAAAATAAAATCGCCAGTGCGGCGATGACCACCACGCCGATGATGATAAAAATCATTCTATTGCCGCCGGATCTGGCGCCCGCTCCTATTTGTTCGCCCACTGGGTTTTATTTTTCCTTTCTTAAAAAATTTTTTAAACTTAGACCGGTATCTGCTCTATTTCTTTAAAGGTCGAAACCACTTGATTGACCACGGTCGTCGCCATTTGCACAGCCATAGTCATTTTCTGCATTTCGATCAATGCTTCCTCCATGCTGACGCGCCCCAGTGAATACTGCGTGATGTACGCATTGGCTTTTTCTTCCGCCGCGCTCACGTCCTGCAAACCACCAATCGCCGCGTCCAGCATCACCTGAAACGGCGAAGTGTTTTGCACATTGACCGGAGACACTATCGTATTCGCGCCAGTCTGCACCGGATTTAAACCGCCGACCGCTGTTATTCCTTCTGCCATAAATTTTCCCTCCCTATTTTATTTTGTCCGACGCTACTGCGCCAATTCCAAACTCGCCTGCATCATCGCCTTGGTGTTGTTAAAAACCACTACATTGTTTTCAAACGCGGCGCTGATCTCCGAGAGCTGGATCAGCTCCTCGGTAATATTGACATTAGGATACAGGACAAAACCGCTTTCGTCAGCATCTGGATGATTGGGCTGATATATGCGCCGAAACTTTTTCTCGGCGTCTTTTTCCGGCCCGACCGACACCACTGACACGCCATTCATCACCGGCTGACCGGCGCGGCCGCGTGATTTGAAATTTTCCGCCGGACGCAGGATCACCACTTTGCGGCGGTAAGGCAATCCGTCGGAAGTCTTGGTCGTGTCCATATTGGCGATATTTTCCGCGGCGACCTGCGCTTTGATGCGCTGCGCCGTAGCTCCCGAAGCGCTGATATCCAGAGCGTTCTCCAGACCGACCGCCGCGCCGAAACACCAACTCAGCCAAACCAAAACCATCGCGCCAAAAAATTTCCGCATAATTTCCTCCTTTGCTTTACCTTTTATTTGCCCTGACTCAAAACTGTTTTCACTGTCGAGGTTTTCATCGTGTAAAGTTTCAACAACGTCTGATGCCGCATCCGATTTTTGGCCATTTTGACCATTTCTTCTTCCACGACCACGCGGTCAGCCGACACGCCGCCGGGTTGTTCTTTTAAAGCTTTCAATTCCTCTTTAAATCGGATCGGCTTAAAACCCTCCACATCCGCGTTGGCCACATTGTGCGCGATGATCGCCTGCTGCCGCGTCGCTTCCTGAATATCTCTTTCCAGGCGCATGGTCACGTCGTCAAACAAAATATTTTCCACCGCCGCCGGCAGGATCGCGCTCAAGAACAGGCCGGCCAAAATAATTTTTTTAATTGTAATCATAGTTTAATTTCCTTTGAATGCGCAAACGCAGCTTGCTCAAAACCTGTGAATGAATGCGGCTGATTTTGCTTTTGGAATACCCCAGCTCATCGGCGATTTCTTTTTGCGAGCGGTCGTCGATATAAAACATTTTGATAATTTTTTTCTCGTCTTCGGCCAGAGTTTTGACCGCGTCCCAGAGCGCCTTTTTCTCCTCGGCAAAATCGATCTGGCTGGTCACCGACTCTTCCAGCTGCAAACCGCCGTCCGCCACATTGTCACCAGCGGACTGAGTATCCTCAAAAGACAGCAAGTACGCCACCGACGAATTGGCCGCGATATTCTTGATGTTCTCCTCTTCGTCGCCGGTATTCGTGCTCTTGGTGTCGATCGCCGCCTGCGCTACCTTGGCTTCGACACGGCTGACCGATTTGTAGCCGCCCGGATTTTGATATTTCCATTCTTTGCGAATTTTATCCAGCATCTCGCCGCGGATCCGGTAAGACGCGTATACTTTAAATTTCACATTTTTAGTTGCGTCAAAATTTTCCCAGGCTTTGATCAAACCGCTCGTGCCGTAACTCATCAAATCATCAAAATGAATATTGGGCGGCAATTTGCCCGCGGCGGTGATATTGGCGGCGATGATCTGCACCAGCGGCGTGAACGCGGTGACCACTGAATTTTTATTTTTAAAATCCACATTATCTTCCGGGGTTTCCTCGGTTTTGTACAAATGCGCGTTCATATTTACCGGCAGCGGTTTTTTCTCCAGCGTTTTGGTGGATTTTTTTGGCGGACTGGGATTAACGCGCTTGACTGTCATTGTTTTTCCAGATCCTCCTGCAAAAAGCCTTGCTCGACCAAATAAGCCGCCAGCTCCTTGCGCGTGTAGTCGCCATAAATACTCGACAGGCCGCTAAAAACCAAGCTGTCCTCGTCATCTTTTTCCGGTTTGTAAATGCTGTTTTCATTGTTAAACATATCGCGCAAAAAAACTTCTTCCAGCAGCATTTGCCGAAATGCGTTTTGCCGGCCAGCATTGTCCGTGGGCTGCTGGCGCATACCTTCTTTGACGACAATATCGCTCATAAACTCCGCCGGATTGACCGGTGTGATAGACGGCGCCGCCCACACCCAAGTCAGCAGCAGTAAAAAATAAAGTTTCCGCATCGCTTAAATAACCTCAATCTCGGCCGCCAGCGCGCCGGCGGTTTTCAGCCCCTGCAAAATCGCGATCAAATCCTGCGGCGAGGTGCCGACCGAATTCAACGCTTTGACCAGACTGCTCAAAGTGGAGCCTTCGCGCAGCTGCACCAATTTGATAACTTTCTCCGGTTGCTGTTGCTGCGCAGACGGATTGCCGCCGCCGGCCGCAGCTTGATTCATAGCCTGCAACGCGTCATCCAGACCTTCGCCCTCGGCAGATTCTTCCCCGCCTTCGATGCGTATCTCCACATCGCCGTGCGAGATCGCCACCGGCGCCAGACGCACATTTTCACCGATGACCACCGTGCCGGTGCGTTGATTGATAACCACTTTGGCCACCGCGTCAGGCACGACCATAAAATCCTGCACCCGCGCGATGAACGACACCAGCTCCTCGCGGTCTTCCGCCTCGATCGGTATCTCCACAGTCGATGGGTCTATGGCACGTGTGCCGGAATACCCAGCCCGATCCAGAGCTTCGGCGACCCGCGTGGCCGTGCTGAAATCCGATTTGTTCAAATTGAGGGCGATGCTGCTCTTGCCGGCGATTTCCATCGGCACAGTTTGCTCGACGATCGCGCCTTCCACGACTTTGCAAACTGTTTCGTTGCGATTGGAGCCTGAGGTGCGCCCGCCTAAAATAATCGGTCCCTGCGCCACCGCGTAGACTTGATCGTCAGCGCCTTTGATCGGCGTCATCAACAGAGTGCCGTCGCGCAAAGACGTGGCGTCGCCGATCGACGAAACAAAAACATCGATCTTCTGCCCGGGCTTCACAAAAGCCGGCAGTTCGGCGGTGACCATGACCACCGCGATATTTTTACTGCGGTACAGATCCTGGCGATTGGTCACGCCCATATTGACCAGCAGATTGGTCAGGGCTTTGTCGGTCACGCCGGAATTGGTGTCGCCCGTGCCTTTCAAGCCGGCCACCAAACCCACGCCCATTAGCTGATTGGAACGCATACCTGAAATCACAGCAATATCTTTGATACGCACGGCCGGTGATTCGGCCACGGCCAGACAAATTAACACTATCAACAATAAATATCTCCGCATCGCGCCCCCTTTTTTTAAAACAACCAGCTAAACATCGTAGATAGCAGCCCCGGCTGTTGCGGCGTGGACACCGCGCCGGCGCCGCGTATTGTGATCTTGGCATTGGCGATCTGCGTGGAATTGATCGAGTTGTTGTCCGAAAGCTTGGCCGTATTGACAATGCCGGAAACTTCGACAGTCTCCACCTCTTCATTGACGCGGATCGAGCGCTGTCCCAGCACAAAAAGATTGCCATTGGGCTGCACATCGACCACCGTCGCGGTGATCGTCGTTTTCAGCGAAGTTGTGCGCTGGGTGCTTCCGGTACCGGAATAATTGCCGGCGCCGTTGAACAGTGTATTTAAACGCGAATCTCCCTGGCTCTTGGTGGCGGGGCCACTGATTGGCGTCTGATTGTCTTGCAAGCTGTTGGATAGACTGAATGTGGTGTTCGAACTTTTTTGGGAGCGTGTTGTGCCGGACTGCGCGGCGGACAGACTTTCTTCGATCACTATCGTGATCGTGTCACCCACCGCAAATTTAGAGGTTTTGGCCAGCGGCGATTTGGAATCCGCGCTCCACAGTGAAATAGCAAAACTAAAACCTGTCAGCAGGATAATCCCGAGGCATACCCCAAAATATTTTCGCATTTCCCCCGCCCCTTTTTTAGATTTCAACCCTTATATAAAATTATAATATAATGCCGGAGGATTATCAAACTAGAATTTTCAAAGAATTACTTTGCATTCGCCGCTGCCGGTAATTTCCGCTTGCAAAACCCGTTTTTTATCATTTTGCACTTGCACCAAGATTTTGTCGCCCAAAACGCCGTGCTGCAAGGCTTTCGCGGCGGTCTTGATAGTCACGCTGCCGCTGTTCACCGAGAGAGCCACTATGTCGCCGGAATTTATCAGTTGCTTGACGCCCAGCATCCAGGCAAAGAGCGGCTCATCCGGCCGCAGATTGGCGGTCATGACACGTTTGTCCCAGGCTGCGCCGGTCTCCACCAGATAATGCGAGTATTTCAAAATATCCGTGCGCCGCAAATAAAAATCCTCAGCCGAGACTTCCTCGCCCTTGGCCAAATGCCGGTCAGCATAGTAAACATCCGTCCAGACCGCGGCGTTGTACTTGACGCGAAAACCTTTGAGAAAATTCTCGCCGGAGTACACCGAGTACTTGATATACATTGACGGCGCGACGGCTTGCAATTCCGCCTTGAGCGTATAATCATCCGTGCCCACAGAAACACGCGGTGGCACTTTGGCAAAATTGAGCGTGACCTCTTTGCTAGCAAAGCGCGGCAAGGCTTGTATTTCTTGCAAACCCAGCGCCAGCAGCTCAGCCGATGGCAGCTCCGCGGCAAAAAGCCCGGCGGTCAAAAAAACCACCAGGCCAAATTTTTTAAAACGCATCAGAAAAATTAACCGCGGGCTATTTCGATCGCGCTGTTGAGCATCGCCTCACCGGACTGTATCGCTTTGGAAATAATATCAAACGAGCGCTGCGTGATGACCATCTGCATCATCTCCGAAACGATGTCCACATTGCTGCTCTCCAGCGAAAACTGGGCGATCTGGCCAAAACCCTCTCCTTCAGGCAGGCCGTCGATTTCGCTGCCGGAAGCCGCGGTCGCCACATACAGATTGCCGCCAATGCTTTTGAGCGACGATGGATTCACAAATTTCACCATTTCGATCTGGCCAACCTGAGTTTGCTCGACCTGATTATTTTCCTGCACATATATCGCGCCACTGGTGGTGATCAAAACAGTGGTGGCGGTATCCGGCACGCGGATTTCCGGCTCCATAGGATAACCGCTGATGTTGACGATCCGGCCGTCGGAATCCTTGTGCAGATTGCCGGCGCGCGAGTACGCGATCGAGCCGTCAGGCATACGGAATTTCAGCAAACCTTCACCCTCAATAGCGATGTCGAGTGAATTATTAGTCACCTCGACTGTACCGGAAGAAAAATCTTTGGGCGTGCCGACCACACGCACTCCTGAGCCAAGCTCGACCAAGCCTTTTTCGTAAGAGGTTTCCGTGTCGCGTACGGCATCTTCAAGTATCTCGGGGAAAAGCGTCTCCAGCTCCACACGCGCTTTTTTGAAGCCGGTGGTTTTGACGTTGGAAACGTTATTGGTGATCGTGATCAAATCTTTTTCCATAGCGCTCATGCCGGTCGCCGCGATGTAAAATTGCCTAAACATAAGAAAACCCCCT
>JAISEH010000160.1 GCA_031264205.1 Candidatus Margulisiibacteriota bacterium | reverse complement strand
GCTATGCATAATAAGACTTATTACAATACTGCCAACGAAGCATTTAGGGCGAAATGGAAAGTATGCGACGGCGCTCCCGGCAGCGGCACGCCAGATTTGCGAAATTTATTCTTACGCGGTATGGCTGACGGTGGTACGGCTGCGGTGGGTAGTGATAGTGTAACTCTTGCAGCCAGTAATTTACCGAGTCATAGCCATACATTTACCGGTAATAATGCAACTGGAGTGATAAATATTATATCTGGCAGTTTTACTGCGGGAGGAGTTTTTTCTAGATACCCAGCTACACAAAACAATCATATTACCGCTCCGATACAGGGGACTGATGACAGCATAGCATTTTCCATGACGCCTTCCGGCTCAGTTACCGGCGGCGGAGGCAATCCGCAGACAGCTATTTCCATTGTGCCGAAATATTACGCGGTAATCTACGTTATGAAAATTGCTTAGTTATCTTACCCGCCACCGCAGAATTTGATCAGCTCCAACTGGTCATTTTCTTGGAGCGGGGTTTTAGCCCAGTCCTCTTTGCGCAGAATAACGCCGTTATGCTCCGCGACCAGCGCGATATTGTCCAGCTTTAATTCGGCCACCAAGTCCTGCACATTGGCCACGGAGATTTCTTTTGTTTGCCCGTTGAGTGTGATGTTCATAGAGCCTCGCTTATTACGCCGCCGCCCAGGACATATTCGCCGTCGTATACCACGACTGACTGTCCGCGCGTCACGGCTTTTTGCGGCTCGGCGAAACGCGCTTCTATAGTATTGTCAGCACGCGGAATTATCTCCGCCGGAAACTCCTGCTGCGCCGAGCGGATTTTGATCTGTGCGGACATTCTCTCCGGTTTTTCCGCAATGAGCCAATTTAAATTGTCGGCGATTAAGCCGTGGCACAAAGTTTCTTCTGCATAGCCGACGATCACTTCGTTTTTGGGCACATTAAAATCCAGCACGTACAAAGGCCGCTCGGCCGCGACGCCGAGTCCTTTGCGCTGGCCGATAGTGAAATGCCAGTAGCCGTTGTGCGTCCCCAAAACTTTGCTGCGGGTGTCCACGATATTGCCGGGTTTGTCCGCCGCGCCGAGCAGATCATTGTAGTCGCCGCTGTAAAAATCCTGACTGTCCGGCTTGTCGCTGACCGGCAAATTATTTTCCCGCGCGATTTTCCGCACTTCCGCCTTGGTCAATCCGCCCAGCGGAAAAATTATTTGCGCCAATTGCTCCTGTTTCAGCCGGTACAAAAAATAAGTTTGGTCTTTGTTTTTATCCGCGGCTTTTTTGAGTACAAATCGGCCGTTTACTTCCGCAATATTAGCATAATGTCCAGTCGCAAATTTAGCGAACTCTACGCCGCTCTGTCTGGCCAGCTCGAGCAGGACGCCGAATTTCACCTGACTGTTGCAGAACACGCAGGGATTGGGCGTGCGGCCGGACAAATATTCTTGCTTAAAATAATCCAGCACGATTTTCTGATACTGCGCGGCGCAGTCCAGCACATGATACGGTATTTGCAAAATATCCGCGATTTTTTGCGCGAACGCGATGTCCTCTTTTTCGTCGGGACCGAAACAAGCGTCTCCCGCGCAGGCTTTGTATTCCGGTTTGTCCTGCCAGATCGACATGGTCAGGCCGCTAACTTCGTGTCCGGCTTGCTTTAACAGCAGCGCCGCCACAGCTGAATCCACGCCGCCGCTTAAACCTACCGCGATTTTCATGGCCAAAAGTTTAACATGATTATTCTGGTTTGACTTTGCGGCGGGGGCATGTTAAACTGTTTCTATATATAGAAACAAGGGATAATTAAATTTATGCAGTGTATTTATAAAACGATCAATGCGGACAGCTACACGCCGGTCATTGTCTTCAAGAAACTTCAAGGCATTGTGCTGCTGGAATCGGCCGTGCTGGAAGGCACAAATCGCTATTCTTTTGTTTTGCTGGAAACCAACAGCAAATTGTCTTTGACCAAAGCCGGTGTGGTTGAAACCGCCGCCGGCCGCGAAACACTGCTTACCGCGGATCCGCGAAAGTTTTTGGACATTGTGCTGGAAAAAGGCCGGGAAATTACGTTCGAGGAATTGCCTTTTCCATTGCCGGCGCGCGGTGTGGGGTATTTGAGTTACGAATTTTGTCGTTTTTGCGACACGATCAAGATTGTCGAAAAGCCGGCGTCTATCGACACGCCGGAGGCTTGTTTTCTTTTTGGCGGAGCGTTCATTGTTTTTGACCATTACCGCGACGATTTGCATATCGTGGTGATCGGCAATGATGCCGCGGTTATGGAAAATAAAATTGCCGGTTATTTGGCCATGCTCAAAGACAATGATTATCGTGCCTACACGCAGGATCAGACTATTTACGCGGCGCGGGCTGAATTGCACAAAAACAAAGACGCGTATATCCGGGGCGTCGAGGAGATCAAAAAAGCGATCGTGCGCGGCGATTTAATTCAAGGCGTGCTCTCTCAGCAGTTAATGGTTGATTCCGCTTTGCCGCCTTTTGAGGCTTACTGCCGACTGCGCCGGGAGAATCCTTCGCAGTATCTTTTTTATTTTGATTTTGCGGATTTTCAATTGTTCGGCGCTTCGCCGGAAATCATGGTGCGATTGTCCGGCGACATGGTGACGGTCAAGCCGATAGCCGGCACACGGTCGCGCGGCCGGACACCCAGCGAGGATGTCGCGCTGGAAAAAGATTTGCTGGCTGACGAAAAAGAACGCGCGGAACATTTAATGCTCATT
>JAISEH010000157.1 GCA_031264205.1 Candidatus Margulisiibacteriota bacterium | reverse complement strand
CGTGATTGTGTGTAGTACCGCTACTGCTGGTAGTAATAATTTCATTCTTAAGAGAGTGGTTATGTTTGGGTAAATTGGCTGCGCTTAAAACCCCGCTGCCAGAGGCCGTTACGGAATTATTGTCTTTGCTCCTCTGCGGCGTGTTGTCACTGTCATAGCCAATGACAAAACGGTTTTTCAGATCGGGCAGGACACCATATCCGTCCACCGTCTGTCCTTCGCACTTGTACCAGCCTTTTAAAGTAGCATTGTCCTGCCAACTTGTGCCGTCATACATCAATATCGCGCCTTTGGGAAAAAATACCAGATTGAGCATGTCGCTCGCCAGCATTGGCTGGCCTGTTGCTATAGTCATAATGACCCCCTTATAAGTTATTTCTGTAATACTAATTAGTACTAACTAATAAGTATCATAGCATATTATTGACGTATGTCAACTTTCGGAAATGATTTTAAACAAGAATTTGATTTGCAATATGAACCCAAAGATATTGGTAAATATATAGTCAAACTCCGTAAATCCCGCAAGCTCAGCATTTGTCAGTTGGCTTTGCGTTCCGGCATGAAAGAGCCAGTACTACTGCGCGTGGAAAAAGGGCGGGCTGATCCGCGTTTGAGCACGCTGCTTAAAATCATCCGCGGTCTGGAAATGTCCGTCGCGGATTTTTTCAAGGTTTTTAAGAAATACTGAATCGTTATGAATATAATTGTTTCAATTTAAAAATGATATAATGTATATGCCTGCGGCGCGCGTGTTTCTTTACTAAACCGCTGAACCTAGAAAAATATCGGGGACTTCAATGTGAAATTCTCGCTCGGTAAGAGCTGAATTTGCTGGAGTACATACATTTTGCCTCAGGGCAAGATGACCAACCCACCTTGTGAATAATGGTTCGCAAGGTTTTCTAAAAACGCCGCCGTGGGTTTTTTAATTGATCGCCGGATTAGCCGCGCTGTCGGCAATTTTCTCCGCGTTTCTTTTTTGTTCCTTTTTCTGCTCTAGTGCCTGCAAAAAGTCGCCGTAAAAATTTTGCAGCGAGTCCTTGTTGAGGTGATAATAAATATTGCGGCCGGTTTTGCGCGGCGTGATAAGCCCTGCTTTAAACAGCACATTGAGATGATGCGACGCCGTGGACTGTTCCATAAAAAACTTGTTTTCCACCTTGCTGGCATTGATCTCGCCGTTTTGCTCGAGGTCTTCAAGGATAGCCAGTCTTTCCTCACTGGCCAGCGCCCTCAAAAATTTTACGTAGCTTTGGCAATTCTCCATAACAACCTACCTGCCTTTCACAATCATGTTTGATACTCATTTATACCCACTTTTTGAAAAAATATACCTGTCGCCAATGCGACAGGTACTCCCTCCGCGACTTGAGGTCGCTGTCGGTCGTACCATAATAGTAGGATTTATTTTGTCGCTCCTATCCGGCAAATATCTTTGCCAAAGCGCGAACGTAACCTTCAGTGCTATGCCGTGTTCGCGCGGGCAAAGATATTTGCCGGATGAATAAGCATGATATTGCCGATTAGAGTTAATTGCTAATTAACTTCTATTGACAGCAGGAGCGGATAAACGTTAATCTGTGGTCAGTTTATGGAGGTTTGCTATGGCTAATTCGTCGCTGGAAGATTTTGCCGATATATTCATTTCCACCGATAAACAAAAAGAGCAGCAGAGCAGGGCCGCGGCTGCCGCGCTGGACAAAGAGAGTTTGAGCACACTCGATTTGTTGCATTATTTCGGCTGTACGGAAAACCCTTTCGGCGACTCAGAAAATCTGCGTTATTTCTATAAATCCAAAGAACACTGGGATATTTACCAAAAAATGAAAATGAGCGTCGAGCAGAATATCTCGCTGGCTATGGTTTGTGGACAGTCCGGCAGCGGCAAAACGTTGATCACTCAATTGTTGCTCATGAATCTCGACCAGAAAAAATACCAAACTATCGTGGTGCTGGTGTCGCCCGGCATGACTAAATCCGCGCTGTTGAAAGAGATTTTGCTGGAATTGGAGCTGGGGCACAAATTGAAAAACGCTGCCCAGACTTACGATATGATCCGCCTTTTGCAGGATTATGTGATCGGTCTGTATCAGCAGGGCAAGCGGCTGGTCATCATGATCGACGAGGCGCATTTTCTCGAGGCGTCGTCGTTGCATATCCTGCGCACGATTTCCAATATCGAGCTGCCGGAAATGAAATTGGTGTCAATTCTGCTGTTTACCGAGGAGATTTTTTTGCGCCGCATCAAGCACGAGAGTTACAATTCCCTGCGCAACCGCATGTATGTGCAGGAAGAATTACTGCCTTTTGATCTGGCCGAACTGAAAGAATATATCCGTTTTCGCATTCGCATCGCTGGCGGCGATCCGAATACTTTATTTGAGCCGGACACTTATCCGATCATTCACATTGCGACTTCGGGGCTGGCGCGCGAAATTAATAATTTGTGTTTCAACGCTCTGACCGAAGCGTATTTAAACAAACAAAAAACGATCACAAATAAAATACTGCTGAACTGCTTGTAAAGTCACAGGATTTTCTTGAGATACTGTCCGGTGTAAGACCGCGGATTTTTGGCCACTTCTTCCGGCGTGCCTTCCGCGACTATCTCGCCGCCAGCGTCTCCGCCGTCCGGCCCGAGATCGATAATATGATCGGCGGATTTTATCACGTCGAGATTGTGCTCGACGACGATGATCGTGTTTCCACTGTTGACCAGCCGATTGAGCATTTCGATCAATTTGTGCACGTCGGCAAAATGCAGTCCGGTAGTCGGCTCATCCAAAATGTACAGAGTTTTGCCAGTGGAGCGTTTGGACAACTCGGCGGCCAGTTTGATGCGCTGGGCTTCGCCGCCGGACAGCGTGGTGGCCGCCTGACCGAGCTGAATATAATTTAAACCGACGTCCTGCAAAGTTTTCAATTTGCGCTCGATTTGCGGAATGTTTTGGAAAACCTCGTAAGCTTCATCAATGGTCATGTTGAGCACGTCGTTGATATTGCGGCCTTTGTAGCGCACTTCCAGCGTTTCTTTGTTGTAACGTTTGCCCTGACAGACTTCGCAGGGCACATACACATCGGGCAAAAAATGCATCTCGATTTTTTTGATGCCGTCGCCCTCGCAGGCTTCGCAGCGTCC
>JAISEH010000154.1 GCA_031264205.1 Candidatus Margulisiibacteriota bacterium | reverse complement strand
TTTTTCTCCTGACGCGCGGCAAAAATAAAAAACAACCGTTGTACGATTTGCTGAATCATTTTGACTTGAAAATTTTAGCCGGAGCTGACGCGGAAAAATTGAAAAAATTTTTAGCGGATTATCGCGAACTGCGCGGCTTGATCGGCAAATTGCCTGTTTCTAAAATCTTGCAGCTGACGCTGGAAAAAACTTTTTTTATCAACAACGCTTTGTCGCATCGCGAAAACGCGGAGAGAAAATTGGCCAATCTGAATAAATTGCTGGACATTTCCAAAAGTTTCGACGACCGGAGCCTGCAATACTTCATCAATTATATTCAAAAATTGCAGGAAAAAGAGTCACGTGAAGAAGAGGCCGATTTGTCAGACAACAGCAGCGTCCGGATCATGTCCATTCATAAAGCCAAAGGTTTGGAATTTGAAAATGTTTTTGTGGCGGATTTATACCGGCACAAAACCGCGCTGCGTCTGGCCAAAATAATTTTTCACAAAGATTTGTACCGCGACAGCCAGACCCGGGCAGAGCTTGGCATACCGCTGGCTTTGAGCAGCGCCGCTGATCGGGACGCGCCGGAAGCCGATAATATTTCTCTGGCCTACGCGCACGCCAAAAGAAAACAGGAGCAGCTGGAGCTGGAAGAAAGCCGTCGTTTGTTTTATGTGGCGATCACCCGCGCCAAAGAAAAATTGTTTTTGACTTCCGCCTGCCGTCCCGAAAAAGATGACGACTTGACGGAGGAGTGTTTGCAAACCCGCAACATCGGCCTTTGGTTAAGATATTTTTGCGTCAAGCAGCCGCAGATCCGGCACGGAGCCACGGTCACCGCGTCCATCGAGCCACAGCCTTTGCGCCAAACAGCGCAGACTATTCTCAAACCGCCGGCGCTCAATTTTACAGAGTCCGCGCCAGCCGCGGAGCCGCGCTATAAATTAAACGTCCTGCCGGCAACGCTTGCCGCTTATCTTTTGGCCGACAGCCGGAAATTTATTCTGGATTATTTTCACGGCTTCGTTATGGACGAACATTCAGCGTCGAAAAATAATTCTCTGGACATGCAGAAAATTGGCACGGCCGCGCACCAAATTATCGCCGCTGGCTCCGCCGTCCAACCGGAGCTGCCGCATAATTTTACCGACGCGGAAAAAATTTATTTGCGGCAATGTCTGGCCAATTACACCCGCTCCGCGCTGCCGGACTTGCTGCAAAAAAACGAGCATTTCCACGAGGTCAGCCTCGATTGTTTATCTGAGGGTGTGCATTTTACCGGCGTCGCGGACTTGCTCGTCAAAACAAAAGACGGCTGGAAAATATACGATTTCAAAACCAGCCGGACGCATACACCGGAAAACGAAACCAAATACAAAAATCAATTGTCTGTTTACGCCGCCATTCTCCAGCGGCTGCTGCCCGGGCAAAAGATCAGCGGCTCGATTTTTTATCTATATGCTGACGCAAATCCCGCGCCGGTGAAATTAAACGAAAATGTGCTGACAGATTGCCTGCGGGAAATGCAGAAAATCAACGCCGCGGCGCGCGCTGCTGGCTGTCCCGGACCAGACTTTTTAGCATGTCAAAAATAACTTTGCGGGTGCGTACATTGAGTTTATTGTAATTATTTAACAGCTCAAACTCCCCAGTTCTTTTATGCAGCTTGACCGGCGGTTTGCTTTCTAGCTTATTGAACCACCAATCCATATTGAGACCGTATTTTTTATTGATCCGCAGCAACGTACGCAAATGCGGCAAACGTTCGCCGCGCAGCAGACGATAATATTCGCTGTAATCCATGCCCAAATCAAACGCGGTGGCTTCCACAGTCTGCCCGCTGTTCTGTCGGAGCAGAGCCAATTTTTTGCTCAACAGCTCTTTCAGCTCGTCATTAGTAATTTCTTGGTACATCAGGCACATCCTCTTTTGGGCTGATTGACAAAGTTTAATTATTTGCTAAAATTCTTAATAGTACCAAAACACCTACATGCTGATTGACCAATAAATAAAATAAGGGGGTATTTATATGACTATAGAAAGAGGCCAGCCGATGCTGGCGACGGACATTCTTAATCTGACTTTTTTCCCGAAAGGCGCGATCCTGATTTTTAGCTCTGCGGCGTGGGGCGCAACCAGCGCGGAATTCAAAACGATCTGGAAAATCTGCAACGCCGCCAATCATGCCACTGATCAGACCATACCGGATCTGACCAATAAATTCCTGCGCGGCGCGGATAGCTCCGGCGCGGAAGGTGGCGCGGACAGCCGAGATGTCACACTGCAGACAGACAATCTGCCGTCGCACAACCACGAAGCGACGGGTTTGTCTTTGGACGGACTGTCTACGAGCGGCCTCTCGGTAGACTACGGTGGGGCGCATGGGCATTCTGGCTCTGGTGTGACAACTAGTGACAGCGGAGGACATACGCATAGTGTTTCAGGAACCACCAGTGATATAAGCGGAGACAATTATGGTGAATATTCTATTAAAAGTAATCGTGGCGCGATCCGTAACGAGAGCACTTATTCTGGCAGAATATCGAGAGGAACAACCTACGATGGCGGGCCAGAAACCGCAAGTAGCCCTACGGGGTATAGTCTCAGAATAGATTTCGCTCACACGCACACATATTCATGCGATACTGCTGCAAATGGCGGGGCACATTCCCACAACAATATCAATGTAACTATTCCCGAAGGCGGCTCACATTCGCATACGATCAGCGGCAGCATTACCGGCGGCAACATCAAAGGCTCGACGGCCCACACCGGAACGGGCGCTGTGTTCAGCATCGACACTGTGCCAAAGTATTATCAGGTGATTTATATTATGAAAGTAGCGTAATCTGCGCGGCAAATATTTTGCCCGAAGCGAACATGACCTTTTGGCAAATATATTATTTTTTGCAATTGCAAAAACTTAATAATGAGTGAAGTTTGTTTGTGTTAAAATTTGTTTAATGAAGCAAACGAAGCATTTAGCCAAACTCCTCAAAAATCTTCCTGCCAAACCCGGCGTGTATTTGCATCTCGATGCGCGCGGCAAAATACTCTATATCGGCAAAGCCAAAGACCTGAAAAAACGTGTCAGCTCGTATTTTCATGGCGAAAAAGACGCCAAGACCGCCGCGCTGGCCGCCAAAATCGCGGAGTTCAGCACAATAGTCACGCAGTCCGAGACCGAAGCGTTGCTGCTGGAAGACTCGCTGATCAAAAAACACAAGCCGCCCTACAATATCGATCTCAAAGACGACAAGCGTTATCCGTATCTCAAATTGACCGCGGAAAAATACGCGCGCTTGGTCATCTCGCGCCAGAGATTTAATGACGGCGGCAAATATTTTGGGCCTTACGCCGGCTCGGTGCGCGACGCCCTGCGCGCGGTGCAGGGAATATTCGGCCTGCGCCATTGCAAAACGCTCGGCAAGAAACCGTGTCTGTATTTTCAAATTGGCCAGTGCCTCGCGCCCTGCTTGGGCGGCAAAGAAGCGGAGTATCAAAAAGAAATTTCCGCACTGACGGATTTTTTGCGTGGAGATTACGCCGCGCTCTCTGCGGATCTACAGAAACAAATGGCTGCGGCCGCGCAGAATATGGATTATGAGACGGCAGCGCATTGCCGCGACAAATTGCAGGCTCTGGAAAAAGTCATGGTCACGCAGTCCGTGGTCGCGCCGGACAATATTTCCCGCGATGTTTGGGGTTTCGCCGCCGGCCAAAATATCTGGGCGGCGGTTCTACTGCGCATCCAGCACGGGCGGATCACCGGCAGCCGGTCTTTCAGCGCCGGCGGCAAGCGCGCGCTGGCTTCGGATTCTTTTGAGCGCCTGCTCATGAATTTTTATTCTGACGAAACTGTACCGGCAGAGATTATTTTGCCAGCGGAATACGCCTGCGGAGCGTTCACGGCTTGGGCCGGCGCGCGGCAGGCCAGAGTCTGGCAGCCGCAAAGCGGTTTCCGTTTCGATTTTGTGCAAATGGGTGTTTACAACGCGCGCAAATATTTGCAGGAGCGCATCATGGCTCAACTCCGCGAGGCTTCGCCAGCGGACGGCCTGAAACGCCTGCAAGAAATTCTGGCGCTGGAAACTTTGCCGCGGCGCATTGAGTGCTATGACATTTCGCATATTCAGGGCAGCGAGACTGTGGCTTCACAGGCTGTGCTGCTCGACGGAGTTCCGGGCAAAAGCGAGTACCGCAAATATATTATCAATCAGGACAAACCGGATGATTTTGCTTCTATGGAAGAAGTTTTGACGCGGCGCTGTATGCGTCTGGACGACAGCAATCGTCCGGATCTGGTGGTCATCGACGGCGGCAAGGGACAGCTCGGCGTGGCTGTCCGTGTTTGGAAAAATTTTGATTTGACTATACCGCTTTGTGCGCTGGCCAAACGCGAGGAAGAAATTTTTGTGCCGCGCCGCAGCGAGCCTCTCGTCCTGCCGCGGCGGGATGCCGGCTTGCGTCTGCTCCAGACAGTCCGTGACGAAGCGCATCGCTTTGCCGTGTCTTTTCACAGACTGCGGCGCAAGAAAAGGACGTTGTCTGATTGACTATTTATTGATGAGTCTTTTAAGAAAACTATTTTGTTCTTCCAGCCTGATAAAATAATCATAGAGGCTTTCTCCAATCTGACGTTGTGTGGCTTCTGTGCCGGTCATTTGGCTTAAAACTCTGTTTTGTTCTATTTCATTAGAAATGCCACTGAGAATTCTATTGTCTTCTTCTAATATGGAAGTGTACTCTGCCATAGACTGGCCATTTATTGGTGACATTGTTGGCAGTTGAAATGATGAGCGTAATGTTTGATTAGTGTTTATTTGGTCGGATAAATATAAATTTTGTGATATTTCTGCTGGTGACAATTGTCTGTTGATTAAATATGCAGGATGTGTACTAAAATCGACCATACTATTGTAGAACCGTGCTTGTTGTCCTCTTATTATATTTGCGAACTTGGCATTATAGTGAGTTATATTAATGTGCCAGGTCATGCTATTTCTATAATAATACAATGCTAAAGGATCCCCAGAAAATAATACTAGTAATAATCTTTTAATTCGGTCTTTAAATCTTGGTGGAGATAAAGACAAATCTGATGCAGTTTCTATATATGACAACATTTTATTGTACATAAAACATCACCTTTGCTTACAATAATATATCGTCAGTTTTGCCAGAAAATTTCAGCAATTGACAAACGGTTATACCAGAGTTATACTCGTACCATGAAAACCGCCATATCGTTGCCGGATGATTTATATGAGGAGTCGGAAAAAGCCGCTCGGTTTTTGAGACTGCCGCGCAGCCAGTTTTATGCGCTGGCCTTGACTGAATATATCGAGCAGCATCCCTACAATAAACAGCAAATAACCGCCAGCTTAAATGAAGTTTATGCGCAAAACGAAAACGTAGAGACGGCGGCCGGAATAGAGGCTGTCAGAAATTTGACCAAACATGATGCGTGGTGAAATTTGGTGGGTCGATTTCGGCCTGCCCTTTGGCAGTGAGCCGGGTTTCAAGAGGCCGGCGGTGATTATACAAGCTGACGCCTTCAATCAAAGTAAAATTAATACAGTTATAATCGTGCCTCTGACGACAAATCTAGCTCTGGCGCGTGCGCCCGGAAATATTTTTGCGCCGAAAGAGAAAACAAAATTGCGCAAAGATTCTGTGGCGGTAATTTCTCAAATCGCGGTGATTGATAAAAAACGCCTTTTGAAAAAACACTCAAAGCTTGGTGAAGATATATTGAATGAAATAGAAGAAGGCCTGTTGTTGATATTGGGACTGAATAAAATATACAAAACCGCCTGATTGCCGTATACTATGGGCTCTATGGTCAATGACGTTAAAGAGCTTGCCGAGATCGCCAAAAAAATCCGCCGTTTGATTATTGAAATGCTGGCCGAGGCCGGTTCGGGGCATCCGGGTGGTTCGCTTTCGGCGACAGATATTATCACCGCGCTGTATTTCTCCAAAATGCGCCACAATCCCCGCGATCCGCAATGGAAAGAGCGTGACAGATTTGTCCTGTCCAAAGGCCACGCGGCTCCGGCGCTTTACGCGGCGTTGATGCTGTCCGGCTACCTTGACGAAAACACCAAACTCACCCTGCGCAAAATCGGCTCGCCGTTGCAGGGACATCCCGACATGCGCAAAGTTGCCGGTGTGGAAATTTCCACCGGCTCGCTGGGGCAAGGCATTTCCGTGGCGGTCGGCATGGCATTGGCCGCCAAAATGGACAAACTGAACAGCCGGATCTACTGTCTCACCGGCGACGGCGAGTGTCAGGAAGGCCAGGTCTGGGAAGCGGCTATGGCGGCGGCGCATTATAAATTGGGCAATCTGACCGTGATCACCGATCGCAATCATCTGCAAATCGATGGCGACACGGAGCAGGTTATGGCTGTCGAGCCGCTGGCCGACAAATGGCGCGCGTTCGGTTTCGAAGTGCTGGAGATCGATGGTCACGACCTGCCGCAAATACTGGCCGCGCTGGATCGGGCAGATACGATTAAGAGCAAACCCGTGTATATTTTGGCTAACACTGTCAAAGGCAAAGGCGTGTCTTTCATGGAAAACAAAGTCAACTATCATGGTGTCGCACCGACCAAAGAAGAAGCGGTCAAAGCCTTGGCCGAATTGGCGTAATGGTCAACGTAGCACAAATTGGCATTGGACGCTGGGGCAAAAATCTCCTGCGCAATCATTATCAGCTCGGTTCGCTGAAGCTGGCCTGTGATCTGGATCAAAATAATATTGATTCCGCTTTGCAACAATATCCTGATTTGAAAATTACCAAAAATATAGATGATGTTTTGAATAATCCTGACATCGACGCGGTGGTCATTGCCACGCCGGCCTCGACGCATTTTGTGCTGGGCAAAAAAGTTTTGGAGGCCGGCAAACATGTTTATATAGAAAAACCGATAGTTCTCCAGCAGCAGGATATGCAGGACTTGATCGATTTGGCCGCGGCAAAAAACAAGGTTTTAATGGAAGGTCATTTGCTGCTCTATCACGGCGCGGTCAATCGCATGAGGCAGGCTGTGCGGGACGGTCTCATCGGCGAAGTGCAACAGGTGTACTGCCGGCGCACAGGATTGGGCGCGATCCGTTTTGAGAGCAATGTGTTGTGGGATCTCGGCACGCACGATATTTCGGTGGTGTATTATTTGCTGGACGAGCATCCGGCGGTCATCTCAGCGCAGGCGGCGCAATTTTATCCGCAAAAAACCGCCGAGGTTGTGTTCACGGCGATCAAATTTGCTTCCGGCAAAATAGCCCATATTCACAATAGCTGGCTTGATCCGCATAAAGACCGCAAAGCCATTGCCGTCGGCACGAGAGGTATGCTGATCATGGACGAGCTGGCCGCGGACGGCAAAGTGAAATTCATCAAAAAGCACGTTGCATACGACGCGGCCAAAAAATTCGAACACGAGCGTTATGCTTATATAGATGAAGGCGCAGAAATTTTAGAATATCCTGAGAGCGAACCTTTGCGCGAGGAATGTCTGCATTTTCTGCAATGTTGCGAGACCGGCACAATTCCCCGCAGCGGCGGCGCCAATAGTATGCGCGTCCTAAAAACCCTGCTGGCTGTCCAGCAATCGCTGGAGCACAACGGCGAGCCGATGGAATATCGATAATTTTTTTTCTGAACCAGAAGCAGTAAGATTATTTGTTTGGATTTTATTTAATATAGCATTGATCTTTTTTATTTTAGGCACTATTGAGTTGTACTTATCGTTTGAGGGCGTGGAATAACGCAAAGCTTCGGTAAAATCGTCTATGGCCAGTTGATATTCTTTGATAAAGTTTTCCGCTAAACCAAAATTAAAATGCTTAAGTCCAGAAAATTTATATTCTAGGAATTTAGGATCAACATCAAAATTGGAAGCATACTCTACAGCCCATTGAACTTTTTGGTAACAGTCAGCCAGCGATTGGTAATAATAATGATTATCTAGTTTGCCTTTATCTTTTAGTTTAGAATATATGTTTGCTTGGCTATCGTAAATCATATAAACATAAGGTATAGCGGCCTGAATTTGTTTGCCGTATTCTAACGCTTTTCTCAACAGATTTTCAGAGAAGTTATTTTAATGGTTTCCAGCCTCGTAATAAAATGTTAATTTAGCAGTCACTTGAAACGCTTCCGTTCCATATAACGGTTTTAATATGTCAGCAGATTTACTTTCCGGGATAGACCATTTTTGCAGATAGTATTCTTTAGGCATGTAGTCATACCCTTGATCAAAATAAAGTTCTTTGTAGCTTAGAAATGCATGCTGCGGCAGGCATATGATACCAAGTTTACTCCACTCCGGGTTAAAACTTTTTAGTTCTGCGGCCAGAGCCAGTATGATCCACGCGGAAGTGTCGCAGTCAAGTTGTTTATTCTTTAAGGCTTCTGTCAGTGTAATAACACTGTTGCCCTTGTATGTATACCCCAGCTCTTCTAGGATGTCATAGGCTCGCTGGACTTGTGTATTTATAGAGTATTTTATCCCAAAATTTTTGATTTCTGTTAAGGCCAAACGCCGTGCCATGGTACACAATAAATCATTTAAAATCTGTTTTGCTTTCTCAATTTCCTTTGTTGAGCGTAAATCACTTTCTATGGCAAAAAGTTCATGCACAGGATTGTCCTCGCTTAGTCCGGATATAATTGGAGGATTATAATCTGACTCATGTGTCCAGACATAGTTAGTTGTGTTGCCAATTACTACTGGCCTTATTACAAAGCCAAATGAGCTTGCAAATATTAGAAATTCGTCATCAGCCGATAATTTATCTCCGATAAACAACGGTGCATGATTAATGTTGTTTTTTATTAGTGCTTTAACTAATTCTGCGTTGTCACTTTTATAGTGAAATCTAAAGTCGATTGATAATAAACTGAAAATAAAATCAATATCATTTAACAGAACCGGATCTACTTTTGATACAAAATCCTCGGTAACTTCTCTGATAAAACTAAAATAATTAGGATAGTCATCCGATAATTTCTTAAACTCCTCACGGACAAAATCCGGGTCACTCCAGGGATTTGTTTCGACATCAGGTTTATCTTGGCAGGCGTATAAACCGGCAAACATTAACGCGCCTAAAGGCAGGGACCACCATGGTTTAGGGTCCTTATCAGGGTATTCAATCAATTTTTGGTACATAAAATATTATACCCATATTGGAATGATTTATACGTAACAGTATTATATGGTTTAAGCTTGTCAAAAACAAACATTAGCCCTACGACAAAGTATGCCATTACTAATGACATATATAGGCCATTAGTAATGGCATATTATTAAATAATCTGCTATAATTTCGGTTATGCAATTGACGGATTTACGCGAGGTTATTCGGGCACAGCAGGAGCAGGTGGCCAAACAGACAGCGGAGCTGTCGCGGGATATGCTGCCGGATTTGCCGGATATACAAACCTATGCCCTGATCATCACCGGCATTCGCCGCTGTGGCAAAAGCACGCTTCTGCGGCAATTCGCGCGCAAGCTGCGGGGCAAGTATTTTTATCTAAATTTTGACGATTTGCGTCTGGCAGATTTTACAGCGCGGGATTTTCCCTTGCTGGATAGTTTGATCCTGGAGTCCGGCGTCAAAACATTGCTGTTGGACGAGATCCAGATGGCTCCGCGCTGGGAAGCCTACGCGCGGCAAAAACTGGACGAGGGTTTCCAAGTGCTCCTGACCGGCTCCAACGCCGCTTTGCTCAGCCGCGAGCTTGGCACGAAATTGACCGGACGGCATATCACCAAAGAATTATTCCCCTTTTCTTATCAGGAGTTTTTGCGGTTCACTAAACGCGGGGCTGGGGTAAAGTCGTTAGACCAATATTTGCGTGTCGGCGGATTTCCTGAATACCTGAAAACGAAAAGGCCGGAAGTGTTGAATCAATTGCAGCAGGATATTTTGTATCGCGACATAGCGGTGCGCTACGGGCTGCGGGATGTGGCGTCTCTGAAACGGCTTTTTGTTTATCTGGTCTCCAACGCGGCGCATTTGGTTTCCCCCAGCAAGCTGACCGGCGTGATCGGCCTGCGCTCGCACACCACAGTGTTGGAATATCTGTCTTATTTTGAAGAAGCTTATTTGCTGCAACTGGTGCCGCGTTTTGCCTGGTCGGTCAAGAAACAAAACCTGGCGCCGAAAAAATTGTACGTCGGCGACGCCGGTTTGTTGCGTTCTGTTTCCGTGTCGTTTACTCCTGACCGGGGCGGCCTGCTGGAAAATTTTGTTTTTAACGAACTGCGGCGGCGGACGCGGGATATTTTTTATTTTGCGGACAAAACAGGCGAATGTGATTTCATCGTCGACCCGCATGGCGGAAACCCGCTGTGCGCGCAGGTCTGTCTGGAGCTGACTCTGGACAACCGTGACCGCGAGATCAACGGCCTGCTGGCCGCGCTGGATTTTTTTAAGAGCAAACGAGGCGTGATCATTACCAGAGATACGCGGGATGTGATCGTGCGCGCCGACCGCCGGATCGAAGTATTGCCAGCTTGGGATAAACGGCTTTCGGCGCTGTGTGATCAAGACAATAAACGTCGTTAAACTAAAAAATTATCCACAGCACAAGGAAAGTATGCCATTACTAATGGCCTATATATGTCATTAGTAATGGCATACTTGCTCGCTAAACAAGCTCGAAAAAAATGGGACAAGTGCGAATTGCTTACGATAGATACTTGTAGGTATGTTTTGCTGATTTGTGGGTATAATATTACTAG
>JAISEH010000153.1 GCA_031264205.1 Candidatus Margulisiibacteriota bacterium | reverse complement strand
ACGCTTCATTGCAGACACTGCTGGCCGCGCTGGAAAATTTTTCCGGTATTGCCGCCGCGCCGTTGCCGACCGGCGTGCAAGGTCAGCCGCGCCACTATCAGCTGCATGGTTTTAACTGGCTGTATTTTTTGCACGAGCACAATTTTCATGGCATTTTGGCCGACGACATGGGCTTGGGTAAAACTTTGCAGGTGCTGCTGCTTTTGGCCAGTCTGAAGCAATCCGGTCGGCTGGAATGTCCGGCGCTGATCGTCGCGCCGACTTCCGTAGTGTACAACTGGGTGGCCGAGATCAATAAATTTACGCCGGATTTAAAAGTGCTGGTTTTGTCCGGCAGTCGCGACAGGATTTTGAAATTCAAAGAAGCCGCTAATTACGACATAGTGATCACTTCTTACGCGTTGCTGCGCAATGACTTGGCGCATTATTCCGGCCAGCAGTTTGATTATCTCGTGCTCGACGAAGCGCAGTACATCAAAAATCCCAAGACCGGCATTGCCAAAGCGGTCAAATGTCTGCAAACGCGCTGGCGTCTGGCGCTGACCGGCACGCCGATCGAAAATAGTCTTTCCGAATTGTGGTCGATTTTTGATTTTCTGATGCCGGGTTTTTTGTCCTCGCTGAATTTTTTTCGCGCTATGTACAACGGCGAGCCGGAGCGCGTCCGCAAAAAAATCCATCCTTTCATTTTGCGCCGCGCCAAAACTGAAGTCCTGACCGATCTGCCGCCGAAAAACGAAATTGATTCTTTTTGCGAATTGTTGCCGGAGCAAGAGGCTTTGTATCTCAAAGTTTTGCAGGCGCAAAAAAGAGAATTGTTGTCCGTGCTGCGCGCGACGGATATCAACAGAATGCAGCTCAATATTTTGGCCGGCCTGCTCAAGCTGCGGCAGGTCTGCTGCCACCCCGCGCTGGTCAAAGACGAGCGGCTGATCGTCGAATCGGCCAAGTTCAATCAATTCAAAGAATTGACCGCAGAGATCCTGGCGAACAGCAGCAAAGTGATCGTCTTTTCGCAGTTCGTGGAAATGCTCTCGATCATGCGCAAATATCTCGATGACGAAAAAATTAAATATGCCTATCTCGACGGCGCGACCAAAGACCGCCAGCGGCTGATCGATGATTTTAACGCCGACGCGAAACTGCCAGTTTTTTTGTGCTCGCTCAAAGCCGGTGGTGTGGGCATCAATCTGACTTCCGCCAATTACGTGATCATTTACGATCCGTGGTGGAATCCCGCCGTAGAGCAGCAGGCGATGGACCGAGCGCATCGCATCGGCCAGACCAAAGAAGTTTTTGTTTACAAGCTCATCACCAAAGGCACAGTCGAGGAAAAAATCCTCGCTTTGCAAAAAAAGAAAAAATCCCTCATCGACGCGGTCATCACCAGCGACGCCGCCGCGGAAAAGAAAATTACCAAAGAGGAGTTGGAGGAATTGCTGTCATATTAGAATGATTTCGGCGTTTATTACTTTATAGCGGGTTTTTAACGTTTCGCTGACGCGAAACACCCCACCGCCAGTAGAGGCGTTGCATGCAAAGCCTCTACTGGCTGCCTCCCCTTAATTAAGGGGAGGCTGGCTGTCGCGTGAGCGGCAGACTGGTGGGGTGTCGAGCGAAGCGAGACATGAAGGTTACGCCGGACTGTCTTAAAAAGAATAATATTTGCCAGAATATAGTTTATTAATGTTTTGTCATAAATATATATGCTGTATTGTTTCTAAAAATTTGCAACATTGTGGCGTTCATTACGATAAATCATATGAATAGAGGGATTCTATGCGAGTGATTTGGAATAAAACAATTAGTTGTGAAGCTGACGTCTGGCCATCTGCGGCTAACAAAGCCGTTGCTCTGTCCTTGGTATTAAGTATAGCGCAAATCGCGCTAGGCTCTAAGTTTATTCCTGTAACTGAGCTGACAAAATGGCATAAAACAACTGCTAATATCTCAGGTGTTATCTGGGACTATCGGCTGTCAATGGCCAGGAATATAATCCTAAAACAGGACTGGCTGGCAGACCATGATCACGCTCACCGGCATGAGAGACGCCGCGGTAACAGGCCAAGCGGAAAGAATGGACGTCGCCGGAGTGACGCTATTTAAACTATTTTCACTCGCATCTTCGGATATAGATCAGCGCGTAAGACTGCGGCTCGATGTTCAGCTTGGCTGCTGTGGTAGTGTTGTTGCCGGTGCTGTTGCCGGTGAGCGTGACATCATGTGTGTGATTGACGCTATTGTTGCCGGAATTTCCCGTAAAGTTGGGGACGTCGACGCTGTGCACGTGATTACCGGGGTCTGACGTGGTAAACGGAGCGCCCCAGCGTGCACCAACGGCGTTTTCTTTATCATCCCAGCTGGCGTTTGTTCCCCAGCCAGGGAAAACTTCATTCCTGCTCGATCCAGTGATTTTCATATAAACGGCATGAGTGTGGCTGCCATTGCCACCAGAATTAAACGAGGCATGATCGTGCTCTATGCTGTGTGTATGATTGACGCTCTGATTACCTGTGGTAAGAGTTCCGGACAGAGGGTGAGAGTGTGTCGGCAGATTATTGGCGCCGACAGTCACTGCATTGCCGCTGTTGCCGCCGGCGGCGTGGGAAGCTGTGGAGCTGCCTTTGATAAAACTGCCCACTAGATTGGGACAACCCCGTCCGGCATTGGCCCCAATGCAAGCATACCAGCCGACGATAGTTTGATTATCCACCCAGCCGTAGCCGTCGAACATCAGTATCGTGCCAATGGGCAATCTCACTCCAGCTAAACTATCAGAAACGGCCTTGCACGATGGATATTCCATAGAGCTGTCGCTTAGTACATCTTTTTTATTGGCTACCTTTTCTTTGGTATTCAGCGCGGTAGTCATTCCCGCCGCCGAAAGCTGTTCGCCTTTCTTGATGAAATACGGCGTCCCTTCAAATTTATCAGTGTAATCGTTTGCCATAAAAATCCCCCCTTGGCTTTATGCCAAAATTCCATTAAAAAATAGAATTTTGACTATTATATTAATGATAAAGGCAGAATAGACTTTTGTCAATAATCCTGTAAAAGGTGGATAAATGACCAGTGAAATAAACAGTGAGATATTAAAAAAACTGATCAGCGAGAAAATGGAATTTTTGCGCAAAAACAGCGGCGAGACCAACGAGGCTGCGGCGGATAGTTTGGATATTGATCTGAGCGAATTTTACCGCATTTTAAAAGGCCACCGCTTGCCCCACCTAAAAACTTTATTGCGGATCAGTAAAAAATATGGTGTGAGCCTGGACTGGTGGTTCAGCGAGCTGGCTGAAACGACGCTGGACAGGACGGCGATTCGCCAGAGAGCCTTTGAATCGCAGATCGCCAGCCGGATTAAAAAATTGGATGTTCGGACACAAAAAGCGGTTTTGGCCATGCTCAAAATTCTAGTTAAGTAAATGCTTGGAATACACTCCGGCCAGGATTTTCTCAAACTATGGGAAAGTCTGTGCTATAATTTTTTTTAATTATGGCTGTGATTGTCCAAAAATATGGCGGGACTTCCGTCGGATCTATCGCCAAAATCCAAAATGTCGCCAAGAAAGTTTTGGCCGCGCAGGCCGCCGGTGATCAGGTGGTGGCGGTGGTTTCGGCGATGGGTCCGACCACCGATGTTTTGATCGCCAAAATAAAAGAATTGACCGCGATGTTTGATCCGCGTGAATATGATGCGCTCGTGTCGATCGGCGAAAATGAATCCGCCGCGCTGCTGGCGCAAGCGATTATCGCGCAGGGCGGACAGGCGGTGTCCCTGACCGGCTGGCAGGCTGGCATACGCACCGAAGACCAGCACAATAAATGTAAAATTATCAACGTCGACGCTGGACGGCTTAAACGGGAATTGCGCGCCGGAAAAATCGTGGTCATCACCGGCTTTCAGGGTTTGAATTCGCGCGGCGATATTACGACTATCGGTCGTGGCGGTTCGGACACTTCGGCAGTGGTTATCGCCGCCGCGCTGGAGGCGGATGTCTGCGAGATATATACCGATGTTGACGGTGTGTACACCACCGACCCGCGGCTTTTGCCGGAAGCGCGGCTGCTGGAGGCGATTTCCCATGAGGAGATGCGGGAAATGGCCAGCCTCGGCGCCGGTGTGCTGCATCCGCGCGCGGTCGAGTGCGCCAAAGTAAACAACATGACTATCGCAGTCCGGCATAGTCACAAAACAGGAAAGGGGACATTGATCACTCTGGCGGGAGAAAAATTAAATACAGTTTCGGGAGTGGC
>JAISEH010000121.1 GCA_031264205.1 Candidatus Margulisiibacteriota bacterium | reverse complement strand
AGATCCGGTCAGCTACATATTCGGCCTGGGGAAAATCGCCGTTTTGATAGCCGAAAGTTTTACGGTAATACGGGTGTAAATGCAGCGCTGTGTAATGCACGCCAGCGCCGATTTTTTCTTTGACGAGCGCGTTAAGCAACTCGTCTCTGGTCAAAGCGGTTTTGTCCGTGTCCAGCAGCACAGTATATAAATGCAGCGCGTGTTTGGTGTCCGGCGCAAACGGCGCGGGCAAAATCAACGGCAAATTTTTCAAGCGCGCATTGTATTCATTCCAGATCTCCAGCCGTCGCTGATAAAATTTTTCCACTTTTTTGAGCTGCTGAATACCCAGCGCGGCCTGCAGATCCATCATGTTGTATTTGAAACCCGGAAAAAGCACCTGATAATGTTTAAAGCCCTCGTCGGAAAAACGTTTCCAGGCGTCGCGCGACATGCCGTGCAATCCGTACATTTTAATTTTGTCGGCATACTCCTCATCGTCGGTAATGACCATGCCACCTTCGCCGGTCACCACATTTTTAGTCACGTAAAAAGAAAAGCAGCCCATGTCGCCAAAAGTGCCGGCGTGCCGGCCATGATATTCCGTCTCGATAGCGTGAGCGCAATCCTCCACCACTTTCAGATCATGCTGTTTCGCGAGGGACATGATCTTGTCCAGCTCGCAAGGGCGTCCGGCAAAATGCACCGGCAGCAAAGCCCGCGTGCGTGGCGTGATAGCGGCCTCGATTTTGTCCGCGTCAATATTAAGCGTCTCGCGGTCGATGTCCACGAAAACCGGACGCCCGCCCGCGTGGATCACCGCATTGGCCGTGGCACAAAAAGTCAGCGGCGCGGTGATGACCTCGGCGCCGGGTTGAATGCCCAGCGCCACCATGGACAAATGTAAGCCGGCCGTGCAGGAATTGAGCGCCATGGCGTACCGCGCACCCTGATAATTTTTAAAATCTTCCTCAAATTGTTTGACCTGCGGCCCCGTGCCCAGCCAGCCGGACTCCAGCACTTTGACCACGGCCTGAATGTCGTCTTCTTCCAGCCGCGGACTGCCAAAAACTAAAAATTTATCTCTGGTCACAAAATCCTCCTCTAGCCTGTTTATTATATATCAGTTAGAATATTTATTAAATCAACTTTCGGCAGGGGCGGTAATAATTTTGCAACTCCAGACCCAAACTTACGACAAATATATATGCAGAGAAAATTAATCAACTTAGGCAGGCTGGAATGGATCTCCACTGGAGATCCGAAGACTTATAATTATCTGAAAAACATTATGGAAAACTATGTTTTCAGATTAAAAAATCTGCCGCTAGACGGACAAATATTTGCACATGCTACTCCGGAGGAGTATGCCGGGCTTTTGCTGGATATTTATGTTAAAGACCCTCAAGATACTGAACCATATTGTTTTGATCAGATATTTAATTTTACCACATCCAATCAGGTAGACATTTTTAATTTGCTTTGCAAGCTGTCTTTGGGTTTGGCCAAACTAGATGTCAATCCGCTCAGTATCCTGCATTTATCCAAAGAATCTTTGCAAGAAACCCTTGTCCATCCGGAAGCTTATCAAAGATTTTGCGGATTGGTCGTCTTGTTGAATCCTGAGGAATATCAGCCCTCATTACAATCTATTCAGAGCCTGAGAATTAAACTGCTTAACCGGAGAGAATCTATTCTGGATATTTTTTCTTACGACTATAATATTGACATATCCGTTTTGTTTAACGAACTACGAGACATGCTGTATCTCTAGTCTAGCGTTTGCTTTTGAGCCGCGCGGCCTTGAGCGGCAAACCAAAACAACGAATAAAACCAGCCGCATCTTTCTGGTCATACAATTTTGAATTAGTAAAAGACGCCAGGTCTTCCAGATACAGCGAGTGCGGCGACTTCGTCCCGGCCGGCACAATATTGCCTTTGTATAATTTTAAGCGCGCCGTGCCGTCCATTTTTTCCTGCGTTTTATTGACAAAAGCGTCCAGCGCCTCGCGCGCGGGCGTAAACCACTGGCCGTTGTAAACCAACTCGGCATATTTGTGCGCCAGATGCTGTTTGAGATGATAGGTTTCTTTGTCCAGAACGAGCTGTTCCAGATCGTCATGCGCCGCGTAAAGTATAGAACCACCCGGCGTTTCGTAAACACCGCGCGATTTCATGCCGACCAGCCGGTTTTCCACTATGTCGATCTGACCAATGGCGTGTCTGCCGCCGATCTCATTCAGTTTTTGCAGCAATTCCACCGCGGATAATTTTTGGCCGTTGAGAGCAACCGGCGCTCCCTGCTTAAATTCCAATTCTATATATTCCGCTTTGTCCGGCGCTTTTTCCAAAGCGCTGGAAATCGTGTAAACCGCATCCGCCGGTTCATTCCACGGGTCTTCCAGTTCCGCGCCCTCATGCGAGATATGCCAGAGATTGGCATCTTCGGAATATATGCGTTTTTTCGTGATTTTAAGCGGAATATTATGCTTTTCCGCATAGTCAATCGCTTCCTCGCGGGAATTGATATTCCATTTGGGGTCTCGCCATGGGGCAATTATTTGCAGATTCGGATTGAGCGCCATAAAAGTCAATTCAAAACGCACCTGATCATTACCTTTGCCGGTGGCTCCGTGCGCCACGGCGTCCGCGTTTTCTTTTTCCGCGATAGCCACCTGATGCTTGGCGATAACCGGACGGGCAAAAGACGTGCCGAGCAGGTATTTGGACTCATAAACCGCGCCGGCCTTGAGTGTCGGCCAAATGTATTCTTCGACAAATTCCTGACGCAGATCCAGCACATACACTTTACTGGCGCCGGCGGCTTTGGCACGCTGCTCCAGATCGTCCAATTCACGCAATCCCTGTCCCACATCCGCGGCGTAGGCAATGACCTCACAGCCGTAATTTTCTTTCAGCCAGTGTATCATGATCGAGGTGTCCAAACCGCCGGAATACGCTAGAACTACTTTTTTGACCATTTTTATGCTCCTTTTATTACATCGCTTCGGTGGTAGAGGCGTTGCATGCAACGCCTCTATCTCAACACCAAAATTTATTTTAACAAATACACCAAAATCGCCTTTTGCGCGTGGAGGCGATTTTCGGCCTGTTCAAAAACGATCGAACGCGCCGGATCGTCGATCACATCATCGGTAATCTCCAGACCGCGATGCGCCGGCAGACAGTGCATTATTTTCACTTTTTTCGGCGCTTTTTTGAGCAGCTGGCTGTTAACCTGATAGTCTTTAAAAGCCTTGTTTTTTTGCGCGGCCAGTTTTTCCTGCCCCATGCTGGCCCAAACATCCGTGTAAACAAAATCCGCTTTTTTCACCGCGGCGACCGGGTCATTGGTTAACAGCACATTTTCCGCGGCTATTTTTTTATCCGGCGCGTAATTTTTGGGCGTGCAGACCGTCAGCTCAATGCCGGTTTTTTCGGCCAGATGGATCAGCGAATTCGTCACATTATTGGCGTCGCCGATATAAGTCAAACGCACACCCTGCAAATCGCCGGTGATTTCGTACATGGTCAGAGCGTCCGCCATAGCCTGACAGGGGTGCGTCAAATCGGTCAGACCATTGATGACCGGCACGCTGGCATGTTCGGCCAGCCCCAACGCAATATTATGGCCAAAAGTCCTGACCATAATCGCGTCGCAAAAACGGCTCAAAGTCCGCGCCACATCGGGCACGGACTCGCGCGTGCCGAGGCCGCACTCGCCGGCGGTGATATTGATCGCGTGGCCGCCCAGCTCATACATAGCCACGTCAAAAGACACGCGGGTGCGCGTCGAAGGTTTATCAAAAATCATAGCCAGCGATTCGCCCTGCAGCAGCTCATGCTTTTTGCCCGCGCGCGCTTGCGCTTTGAGATTGTAAGCCTGACGGATCAGATGATTGATCGTCCGCGCGTCATGGTCTTCGATCGATATAAAATCCTTTTTCATTGCCAAACTTCCTTTATCTCTCGCGGCAAA
>JAISEH010000035.1 GCA_031264205.1 Candidatus Margulisiibacteriota bacterium | reverse complement strand
ATGCAAGAAGGTTGGGAGGGCGATGATTTTTCGGTGTCGCTTACTCTGCAAAATCAGGCGGTCGGTAATATTTCGGCACGGAGCGACCACAGTAGCGGCTGGAAAATGACCAATCTTGACTATGATTATGTTAATCCCGGAGCGGATTCTATTTCTGTTACGCTCAAAGACACCGCTGGAAATGTAATTTATTCCGGAGGCAGTAATGGCGGAGTGTTTGAGAGCGCTAATTTCTGCAACGGAGCGTTTGACATCAAAGTGTCTACAGTGGCCGGTTATGATAAAAAAAGCGGACGCTGTTATATATACAGCAAGATCGATCGGCTAAGGCTTAAAGACGACATCAAGTATTCCCGCCTGACCAATCGCTACTACGCTTGGTACGGCTATGTCAATAAATATTATCCGCAAGAGTTGGATTTTTCGGCCATGTGGAATGACTTGGGCAAATTGGGTTTTGTGCCGAGCAGTTATTTTCTTAATGGTTTGACCGCCTCGACCTTGAACGCGCTTTTTGCTGAAACCTATCCGCAGGTACTCAGCGGCACGGCGGCGCAAAATCAGAGTTTGGTCGAAGCTTTGCAAAAAGTGAATGTTTTGTACGAATCCATGCCCTGCACGGACAATAGTTATTATCACTATTTGGCGGATGAATATTGCGAATTTATCCCCATGACTTCCGGCCAGACTTATTTTACGCAGGAAAAATTACCATCGAGCGATCTGACGGCCAAGGCCGCGGTGTATACGGATTTTGTGGTGACCGCGAGTATTCCGTGGCCGGCCAGCGAGGAATATATAGTAAGCGAAGAAAATAAAGCCAAACAGTTGATTGAGAATTTGGCCGCGCGGCGGGAGATCGAGCTGGTGGATTATCCTGATCTGCCACGGATTTTTGATAAGCAGTCAATTAGTTTTGGTGGCTTGGGTTTTAGCCGTCTGCCGGTGCAGGCCGCGCTGGGCAAAAACGGTCTGTATCAAAAAAGTTTGCTGGACATTACGGCGCGTCTGCCCAAAACTGTCGACCGCAATTCTCTGCAAGTGCGGATCGCCAACAATTCTCCTGAAACCGCGGTCTGGCTGGACGGTGACAATGTGCTCGCGCGATATTCCGGCGCGTGGTCAGAGCAGACTTTCACCTGGTCTACCGAACAGGATTTTTTCCTGCGCCATGGCGTGATCGACAGCGCGGCTTTGGCTTTCAACGCGCAGAGTTACGCGCCGCAGTCCGAGCCGCTTTATTTGTATGAAGCTTATTTTGATCCTTCGAACCGCCGCGCTGATCTGCCGTCGCAAAATATTACGCCGGTCGATTATTACACTTTTTTGGCGCACGATTATTATGATGCGGACTCCGGTTATACTTTAAATCCTAATTTGGATTTTACACGCTGGACTGTACAGGTGTACGACCAGACCGGCCAGCCCAATGAAGATTTCGCGGTAGCGGAAGTAAATTTGAGCAATGAAAATATTTGGCGAAATAATTTTCGGCTCCGGCTGAATCTCGATGCCGCGGAAAAACGTTATGTGGAAATTTGCGGGCAGGCGGCTGGCGCTTACGAGCTGCTTTATTTTGACGGCGAGACCTGGCTGACGATTTGCACCGGCAATGCCACCAGCGGACATTTGGGCTGGTGGGATGTGACGCAATTAAACGGCGCGCATACGCTGGCTTTAAAAGTGGCCGTGGCTGACGGCTCTTATTCTTTGGCCACGCAGGAAATTTTCCTTGGTCAGCTTTTGCGGCGCGGCGACAACAGCGAAGCGAATAAAAAAGTCAGCAGTCCTTACAAACGCGCGGAAATTTTCTTTCATCCTCAGTCTTTTGCCGAGGACAAATTTATTACTGTCGCGCCGGTCAAATTACAGAATTTGGATTTACAAAACCGGCCAGAGCTTTACACGCTGGGGCCGGTAATGGAAATTTTACCGCACGGCTCGTCTTTCCCCGAGCCAGATAAACGCCCGACGGTGATTTTCCGTTATAGCCAGGACGATCTGGCCGAGCTGCGCGCCAGAGGCGTGGATTTGAGCAAGCTGGGTTTGTATTACATCAATGAGAACGGCGATTTGGAGAGCGCGAACAGCCAGATCACGCAGACGGAATACGGCGTGGAAATCCTGACTGTCCTGAATCATTTTTCGCCGTACACTGTGCTGGCCGGAGAAGTGCCGCCGCTGCCGACTTTTAACGCGGCATTGAGCGATCTGCGTGAGAGTCGACTGAAAGTTTTTGGCCGCGTCCGACCGCGAAGCGCGCTGGAAATTTACCTCGATGACGATGAATTTTTCGGCGATAGCGATGGCGAAAATATTGTTTACAGTATCACGGCGACGACTGACGCCGCGGCCTGGATTTTTGACCGCCGCGAGTGGCATGCTGATTATCTGGACAAACTTGACTCTGAACAAAAAGACCGAGCGCTGGCGGCCAGACATTTGCTGCAAGAAATGTACTGGGCGGCGCTGGCGGACAATCAAGCGGCCGAGCAGGATTACGCGCGGCAATACGCCGAACTGATTACCGCCGATCAGACCAAAGCAGAATTGATTCGCGAATTTTTGCTGGCGAATAATCAGGCTGGCTTGCTGACGGCGAATTCCGGCGTGGCTTTGCAGGAACAAATCGATCTGCGTCTGGATTTGACCGCGCCGACTTTGAATAATGTTTTGCCGGAAAGATTGGAAATAATTTTGCGCAAATCTTTTCCGCTTATTGTCGGCCGACCGGCTGAGATTTTTAAAACAACCGCTGATGACAAAGGATATTTTGTCTGCGAACTGCCGCTGGAAAATCCGACTGCCAGTATTTTTGTGACTTATGAATTGACCGGCA